>PEAB01000007.1:0-49034 GCA_002753395.1 Nitrospirae bacterium MYbinv3
TTAAGCAATATTTCAGATTAGACATGACTTTTTACTCCTTTATACCGCTGACTGTATTCTATGAATAGGCAAATGCGTAATCCTTATGAACTCTCTATTTTCATTTTGCAAGAGGCTCTATACATTAATCTAAACATATGTGCATATGCATTTACTGTGAATGGGGGATGATGGTGCATAAGAAAAACATGAGGAGTTTGTATGTTTACGGGGCAAGGGAACTGGTCCCCTTGTGGGAGGCTCTATGGAGGGGGTTGTGAGTCCCTGCGGCTGAGGCAAAGCCCTCCATTTTTTTCCTCTTTTCTTTTATTACATACAATCGCATATAATTAATTATGGGTAATCATGTACTTGGCCAGCTCAAAGATGTCTACAAGACCTACAGGGTAGGCGACATAACCGTTGAGGCACTGCGCGGGGTCTCCATGACGGTCAAGAGGGGTGATTTCTTTGCCATAATGGGTGTGTCAGGGTCGGGCAAGACTACGCTCTTAAACATCCTTGGCTGTTTGGACGTCCCAACCACGGGAAGTTTTGTAATAAACGGAAGCGATGTCATGCAGATGGATGATGACACGCTCTCCTCCATAAGAAACGAGCTGATCGGGTTTGTGTTTCAGAACTTCTATCTGCTTCATTATGCCACGGTATTAGAAAACGTCCTACTGCCAACGTTGTACAAGGAAAGACGAACAAAGGGCAATACCCAAAGGGCTATAGAGGTGCTCAAGCTAGTGGGTCTTCAAGATAGGGCTGATTTCAGACCAAAACAACTTTCAGGCGGACAGCAGCAACGAGTGGCAATAGCCAGGGCGCTCATCAACTCCCCTGAGATGCTTATATGCGACGAACCCACAGGCCAGTTAGACAGCGCAACGGCCAGGGAGATAATGGCCATCATCAAGACCCTCCACTCCTCCGGTAAGACCATAATCCTCGTTACCCACGATAAGGACATCGCCGCCTATGCCGACAAGGTGTTGACTATCAAAGATGGACGCCTAGTAGAGGACACATGACAGCACAGGACGTTGGACGCTTTGCAGGCATCGCCCTTGATTCGTTTCAGGCGGTTAAGGCATTTAAGTTGCGAGCGTTTTTCTGTATCCTGAGTGTGTCCTTGGGCATAGGGGCCATAACTATAATTGTGGCCTCAGTGGAGGGCGCCTACAAAAAGGCCTACGACATCATAGAGATATTTGGCCCAGACTCACTACTTATCCTGGGCGGGGGTACTGAGGTAAGGGCGGTTGCAGCACGACAGAAAACACTGACCCTTGAAGAGACCAAAACAATAAAGAGCAGCTTTCCCTCGGCCTACTTTGTCACCCCTATGGCCACCAGAGGTGGTGTGAATGTCTCCTTCAGGGAGCGCAAGCACCAGACCCTCATAGTCGGTTCAACAGCCGACTACGCAACAAGCTGGTCGTGGGCTGTTGCCGAGGGTATCGATCTCTCAAACGATGATATTACAGGCCGTCGCAACGTCTGTCTATTAGGTCAGTACGTAGCCAATGAGCTGTTTGGCCAGGAAGGTCCAGTTGGGAAGACCATCCTGGTTGACAGACTGCTATGCAGCGTGATAGGGGTACTGTCCAATAGAACAGCCTCACAGATGGGGCACAACATAAACGACAGGATAATCATGCCTATCACTACGGTGATGAGGAAGCTGCAAAACGAGTCCAAGTACATCTCTGCCTTTAAGATCAGGTTCAGGGATACTAGTCATATGAAATCCTGGGTAGAGCAGTTGCGTCAGTTTCTAAGGCAAAGCCACAGGCTAAAGTTCGACCAGAGCGACGACTTCACCATCGTTAGTCCCGATGAGATAATACGTTTTCTTGTGGCCCTCACGGGTTCTCTTGTGGTGTTTTTGGGGGTTACGGGGATAGTCTCATTAGTTGTATCTGGATTTGTGCTGGCCAATCTGTTTAATCTCTCCGTTAAGGAGAGGACGAGTGAGATCGGTATCAGGAGGGCGTTAGGGGCCAGGAAGAATGACATATTTTACCAGTTTATACTTGAGTCAATCACACTTACTACAGCAGGGGGGCTGATAGGTTATGCATTGGGGCTTGCATCATCGAGGTTAATAGTGATGGTAGCAGAGTTCCCCATCTACTTTTCGTGGAAGGCCTTTGTCATAGGGTTTGGGTTGTCAATAATCGTCGGCATTGTGTTTGCGATAGCGCCAGCACGTTCAGCCGCAGCGCTAAACCCTATCGAGGCTATCAGATGAGGCAGCTTATACCCTGCAGGTTAATGATAACGGCCTGTTCGTCGCAGGATGGGAATTTAGGGCAGTTTATACAGTCACTCCAGGTCTTGTGTGGCAGATCGGATTTATCAATCTTTTCAAAACCGCACTTTATAAAGAAATCTGGTACGTAGGTCAGGGCAAACACCCTGTTCACTCCCAAAGCTGAGGACTCTTCCAGACAGTGTCTTACTAGCTGACCGCCGATGCCTCTTCGCTGATTGGAAGGAAGTACGGCCAGCGACTTTACCTCCGCCAGGTTCTCCCAGAGGATATGAAGGGCGCAGACTCCTACAATAAGGTCGTCCTCATAGCAGACAAAATACTCGCGTATGTTTCCGTAGATAGCGTTTAACGACCTTGGAAGCATCAACTGTAGGGATGCAAAATCGTTAATGAGCTTGTGTGCTGCCGGGGCATCAGCTACAATGGCTTTTCTGATCTTCAACTATCTTAAAACCTTTTAGCAGCGCCTGTTTATTTATGTCAATGGTTTGCTTCATGCTTTTGGGCTGGTTATCTTCAAGGGCAGTAAAGAGTACGTCCTGAGCAAATAGACCTGTTATGCCAGAGACGGCGCCAAGCATGACCATATTTGCCACCCTTGTGTTTCCAAGCTCTGATGCCGCATAGTTGGCCTCAATCCCCTTCTTTTCAAAGTCTATACCGTTTTCTATGGTTATCAATGAGGAGTCATAAAAGAGAATCCCGTCTTTTTGCAGCCGTGGCGTGAACTTTCGTGACGAGGCCTCAGTAAAGACTATAAGCAAGTCTATCCACGTAGTAACCGGCGGCCCTATGGCCTCCTCCGATATAACGACGGTGCAATTGGCTGTACCGCATCTCATCTCTGCCCCATAGGATGGATACCAGGTAACCTCTTTACCTTCTATCATGGCAGCGTAGGCAATGATCTTACCCATAAACAGGATACCCTGCCCGCCGCTGCCACCTATAACAATTTTCTTTTCCACTGCTTACAGTCCTGTGCAATCTTTAAACGTTGAGTTCCTATATACCTTTAGCATATCTGTGCTTATCCAGTTCAGAGACTCAGCAGGGGACATGTGCCAATCAGTGGGGCATGATGAGAGTATCTCCAAAAAGCTGAAGCCAAGGCCGTTGAGTTGATTTTCAAATGTCCGTTTAACGAGTGTTTTAGTCTTTAATACGTTCTTAACATTATCAAGCGAGGTGCGGGCGACAAATGCCGAGCCGTCAATTGTTGCTATCAATTCGGAGACCTTAAGAGGATAGCCCTCTGAGGCAATGGATTTCCCATGTGGACAGGTTGTTGTCCGCTGGTTTAGAAGGGTTGTAGGGGCCATCTGTCCACCTGTCATACCGTAAGTGGCGTTGTTTATAAAAAATATGGTCAGATTTTCGCCTCTGTTGGCGGCGTGTATGATCTCGGCCATCCCTATGGCTGCCAGGTCACCGTCACCCTGATAGGAAAACACAATCGTTTCAGGGTTGACCCTCTTTAGCGCTGTGGCCACTGCTGGGGGTCTGCCGTGGGCACACTCGATCATGTCGAAGTTAAAATAATCGTAAGCAAAGACGGCACAACCAACAGGGGCTATGCCTATCACTCTCTCCCGGATTTTGAGCTCGTCTATGGTCTCAGCTATCATACGGTGTACGAGGCTGTGGCCACAACCAGGACAATACCTGAAAGGAACGTTCTTTAAACTCTCTGGCCTCTTAAAAACATTTATCATCTTCACTTAACCTCACGGCATTAACTATCTGCATAACATCCATAGTGTATTATAGCATATCTCATGAAATTCAGACTTAGGCATCGAACGGGGTACAGGGCAATCGCATTTAAAAACTTGACGCATTGTTCGTTGACCTTAGGGATTGTCCGAACAAGGATTAAACGGATGGAAGGATTTGCAGGATATATATTCATAGCCTTGATACATTTTGGTAGTCCTGCACAAGTAGTGGTAACATAAAGCTTAACACCCTCCCCTAACCCCTCCCATCATGTGAGGGGAATTAAATATCATATCACTACCTGCATTTTATTCGTTTTGTTACCTAAATCCTGTCAATCCCTTAATCCGTTAAATCATGGTTCCGACAGTTTTTTCAAATGCGATTGCCCTGGTTCGGGGTAAAGACACTCAAAATCTAATGAGGTATGGTAAAATAAAGTATGCAGTTTGTAGACGTCAGAAACGACGTAGCGTTTAAGAAGATATTTGGCAGCGAGGGCAAGAAGGAGATACTGATCTCTTTCCTGAATGCGGTGTTAGACCTCAGCGGGGATAGGGAGATTGGAGATCTAACGATATTGAACCCGTACCAGGCGCCAAAGATAGCCGTTTTGAAGGAGACTGTCTTAGATATCAGGGCGGTAGATAAAAGAAACGTGACTTTTATAGTTGAGATACAGGTTCAAAAGAAAAAGGGATTTGAAAAGCGTGTATTGTACTATACGAGCAAGGCATACGTTGGCCAGTTAGATAAGGGCGGGGACTATCCCAAGTTAAACCAGGTGATATTTATTGGGATAGTGGACTTTAACATATTTGAGGGTAGTGGGTATATTACAAGGCATCTGATATTAAACAAAGATACGTTTAAGCAGGAGCTTACAGACTTTGAGTTTAATTTCATAGAGCTGCCCAAGTTTCAAAAAGCTGAGGACGAGCTGGAGAGTGTAGTGGACAAATGGATACATTTTATAAAGAATGCAGATTCACTAAAGATGATCCCAAAGTGTGCGGACTTTGTGGAGATAAGAGAGGCCTATGACATAGCCAACAAGGGAACGTGGAGTGCAGATGAATATGATATATACGACTATTGGTCGATAAGGCTACAGGATGAGCGTGGTGCCATAGAGTATGCGGTTGAACAGGCGGTTGAACGAGCAGTTGAACGTACAAGGGAACAGTCATTGCTAGAAGGAGAACGTAAAGGGCTTATAGAGGGGGAGCGTAAGGGGTTGATAAAAGGCATAGAAGTGATACTTGAGATCAAATATGGAGATGAGGGGACTGCACTTATGGACAATATCAGCAATATCGAAAGTATAGAAAGATTAGAGGAACTTAAGGATTTGCTTAAAAAGACAGTCTCAATAGAAAAGTTGAGGGGATTCTGACTTTTCCAAATAGTGCAGTTCAAACAAAGATTACACATAAGCATGAAGTATATGCTAATAGGTAACATCTTAAGCAACCACGTTTGACATTTACGGGTGTCAAGGGGGCAGCGACCCATGGCTCGATGGGGGACGAGTTCCCTAATGGGTGGGTATAGGGAGGGGGTTGCAAACCCCTGCGGCAGAGGCAAAGCCCTCCATATTTATTTTACATCTATTTTACAGGGGACTGATTCTATACCAGAAGGTTATTAGGGAGCGTTCGGCTGGGTTGTTTTTCTTCTCGGAGATGATTTCAACTGCGTAGTATGCTGAGACATATGTGCCTGTGTTTAGATCGTCGGTCATTCTAGTGTCAACAATCTTTGTATAAACGCGGTAATCCTTGGGATCGGCTGGGGCGCAGCCGGCGTTGACGCAAAAGTCGCTGATGATATCGGGATTAGTCTTGGCGTCGGAGGATGTCTTTTGTCCTGTACAGTTTAGCCAGTTATCCGAACCAACGGCTCCCGTGCATTTAATACCGGTTATGGGGTTATTAATCGTTGGTATACAAATGGTTGGTTTTTGAACCTTATCCAAAAGGCAGGCGGTACTCTGTACGCTGCCGTAGTCAGGGGTGTTAGCAGACTGATTCAACATATTGATAACGATGTCTGAGGCGCCTTTTCCAGCCTCAAGTGCAGAGGAGTAACGCTGGGTAATACCAGCTATGCGGCTGCCCTCAAGCGTCATAAACATTAGGGCGCCGGTTAGGGCTAAGGCAATCGTCGCAAACAACATCGTTATAACGAGTGCAAAACCCCTCTCGTTGTTCATTTTACTTATACTTAGTCCATCTGTCTTTAGACTCATAGTCTTTAATCTTTTCATGGTGTCATCACACGATCAAGGAAATATATTCGCAGTTTTTACGTCTAAGACCAGCAGCTTCCACCTGTAGTGTATATAGTTTGAGAGATTGTTTAAGTGATACGTCTTTACGGCCAACGTATAAGCTAAGCTATCCTCCCCTGTGAAGTTCACGTCAAACGGTACCGTAGGATCTGAAGTTCCAGGATTGGCAGGGTCGTCATAGTAGAAGTCATTGTCAAACTTTCCCTCGTGAGTCAGGGCAAACACCTTTACTTGTTTTACTTTGCTGCGTACTAGAAGGGCTGTGCTTATGTCAGTACTTGTGCCGGTGCACCCGAGGGCGACCGTATCGCTCTTGCATTTGGAGGCGACTGTGGCCCCGCTTTCGGTTATCCATGTGTCAACTGCGCCGTTGGCGTTTGTGTCAAGCCCGATAGCAACCTGAAAATCGGCCACGCAGTCAAGTATTGGCTGCTCGTTTCTCTTGCCGTCGCTTTGGTTTATAGTGGTTCTGTACAAGGTATAGGATTTTGGGTGACACCTCGATGGAAAACTCGACACGTATGTAGCAGCATTTGGCAGCGGGCGTTGCAAGTAGTAATCAACTCGGTTAAAAGGCATTCTCACCGTTGATGTATCCATGGAAGGTTTTGTGTATACTCCGTAGATCAGATATACGATATTGTTAATGGCCGGGTCGGGCAGCCCATTTGTGTTGGCATTATCAGGCCATGTCTGCACGGTATAGCCATATTGGCTGGAGGCGTTTTTAAAGATACTCTTTGTGTCAGAGGTAACCACGATTATCCTGTCTTTATCCGTGCAGCCTGGATCGCCGGTGAAGGTACCGGCCGCTCTTGGACAGAAATCTCTTGCAGGGTCATTCCACAGCTGGTTTTTCCATGAAGCGGAGACAGCGTCGTAGTACCTGATAGTCCATTTATATGCGGCTGTATCATTTCCTACTAACTGCGACTTGACTGACAGGACGTCTGAGTCATCAAAGGTACTGACTGTGTCACCGGGGTTGGTATCGTTTGACAGCACTACGGCACGTGGTTCATTGTTTGTTGCGTCGTTGAATGTGGTGGGGTCGGGTGTGTATTTTTGCGGCATGAACTGATCGTAATCGGTGTAGTTAGCGCTTCCACCGGTAACCGCCTCAGAGTAGGTGCCACCAGCTACGAGGATGGGCGCTGCGCCTGTTGGCAGACCAAAGCCGGCCATCTCAAGGTCTCTACGCACGAGCTCGATACTCAATGACGATTCTATATTTGACTCTGCTATCTTCGTCTCCGACTTAAAGCTCTTAGACAGCGTGATAAATACAGAAAAGGTTGCCGCCATTACTATTGATAGTATAAACAGCGTCACTATCAACTCCGCAATCGTAAGACCAGCTTCTCTGTTGCCCATGTTTTTCATCATAATGGCCTTATGTATGTCCTTGAGTGATGGGAAAAATTCTGTCCCTGATACGACCATGTTACAGTGATATCAGCCCCTCTACTGTTACCGGCAGTTGTCCATACGTTCTTGGCAACCGTGTATTGAAAGTCCATGTTCTTATACCGCCTCGTGACGTTGTATGTGGAGCTGCCCGTCTGTACAAGTGATAGGTCTGCTGTTTTGGCCAGTCCTCTGAGCTTATCCATTTCCTCCTGTGTGACGGTGACAGCCATCTCTCTAAGGGTGTTCTTGACATTTGAACTCATTGAGTACATCATTGTCTGCAAAAGTCCCAGCGATACAGCTGTTAGGATCAACATCGACACGAGTACCTCTACCAGTGTAAAACCTTCTTGCGCTGGGTGTGTGATACACCTCTTGTCTTTATTTAATAACACATTCGCCACTGTCGTATGCTCCATTGCAATCTAAATCACACCACTTGCCCATCTTAATCCTTGTCATAGAAACGGTCAGACACGAGTATTCTGGGTAGCTGCTGTCATCGCATCCAGGAGAGCTTGCATTACAGCTTGTTGGAGTGGCTGCCCCTTGACAAGTAGTTGTTGGGTCTTCGGCGTTGCAGGCCGACGTTTTGTGGTCACAGGCCCTGCAGCTACTGTATAGCTGTAATTCAACGTTTGGAAAAGTAGAGGTAAGCGTCCCTCCGATCTCGGTTATAGCGATACCTTTATCCGTAAAGGCAAACACCTGTATTGCGTCAAAGAGTGTTATTGGATCTGCCTGAGACTGCAGCGTCGCTGTGCGCAGGGTGACGTACCCGCCGGAGTCGGTTATCTTGCCATCGGAGGTAGAATTAACGGCGCATGTGCCGTTAGCGCTTAAATCTACTCCGTCGCACCTGTTCTGATAGGTTGTAAAGTCAAACCGCTGTGATGGTGTGGTATTGTTTATAAAAATACCGAATGTCCTGTTCTCAGCCATAGACCTCACTCTCATCTCCGATAAGTCTGTATATAACTGCTTTATGTTTGATTCTATGTTGTTCTTGGTCTTAGTGCCAAGAAAAACAACCACGTTGTACGTAAACACCCCTACCAAGATACTCACTATAGTAATTACGACAAGTAATTCTATAAAGGAATACCCACGCTCGGTCTTCATCTCTCTAACCTGTGATATAGGGTGTTTACGTCTCATAACGTCCATCTATTCTAGCGTTCAAGCCAGTGTATTATAGTTCCGGTTTTAGTTGACGATGGCGGATCAACAAAGGGCGGTGCGGATTCAGGGGTTATTCCGCTTAACCAGTTTGTTGTCCTATTACTAAGCGTTCCACTAGTAAATTGGTTAAAGTCGTTACCGGAGCCTACTCTGGTACCGCTGCCTGAACCGGGAGCCACGTGTAATGTGGATATTGCAGCCGTTGAAAGCTGTAACAGCAAGGTCCCTTGAAAATTACTTATAGAAGCGCTAGAACACTGACATGTTTTTACTGGTGTACAGGCAATACCTGTAGTACACTCACTATCTTTGCTGCAGGCGTTTGCAGTAAAGCCGCCACCGCAAGTCTTAGACGTGCTGGTTACGCATGCATATCCGGCTGGGCATGTGGTAGATGCGCAGTCAGTTGCAAAGACGGCATCTCCGGTTGCGCAGTTTAGCGCCCAAACTCTAGACCTTCCACCAAAGGCGCATATATCTGAGGATGGTTGTGTCGTAGAGAGATATGCTATGTATGCACTTGTAACAACCGGATCGGATATGAGCCTTTCTCTGGCATACGGGATACTAGTGGTTGCATCTGTCTCGGCAGTGTCTAGATCAAACTTCCATGCAAAGTTCGTAGTAGCGCTGCTTTTCCCAGTGGTATAATCGGAGCATCTATTTGTACCTCCGCTTGTGTAATTAAGACCTCCACTCCTTAGGCAGCATCCTAGATAGGTCTCAGTTGAATCACAAAAGTGTATACCATAAATGCTATCTACATTTAGTGTGCTTTTTGGATAATCGTCAGAAGGAATAAAGTACTTTCCAGAGCCGGCAAAGAGATTGTAACTTTTACCCCCGCTAGGGCTAAAGCACTCTGCTGTGGTTACCTTTGCAGTAAACGGTCCTTTTGCAGTGGAGAAGACATTTTGATACTTCCAGCAGTTATTCCAGGTTTGGCAGTTGGTGCCGCTGCAAGCAACAGTTGGATCCGTGCCGGATATATATAATGAGGCTATATTACCTTGCATTCTGTATATGCTTGGTTTACAGATAAGACCTCCTGAACAATCGGCGTCTGTGGAACACGCTGTACCCGTTGAGGTACCGTCGCATGTCCCCTGCGGTTGGACATATCCAAACATCACGTAGTCCGTATCACCATCACTGTTAATATCTACACCATCTGTAAAGAGTCTGCCGCCAAAGGCGTTATTAACAACAGCGCCGCTGCTGCCAAGAGGCGGGTTTTGTTTACCTTTGCTGATTATTGTCATTGTCGTAGGGTCTAATTTCAGCCAGTGAACCGTTAGAGGTTTATACGAGTTACCCATATAGGTCTGTGGTCCATTTAAGAACAAGACGAACTTATTACCGCCTCTGGTAACAACAGCGGGACCTGAGAAGCTAAAGCCTAGGTCGGGGTCTGAAAACTCCCACAGAAGTATCGGGTTTACAGGATCAGTGACATCAAAGGCAAAGTATGATGACATCCCTGTGCAGGTTCCGTTGGTTGCAGTGCTGTCAGGACATGTGTCCGTTGGCGGAGAGATAACGGGATCAGTTGATATACAGGTGCTGCCGCAAGAGGCGCTGCAAGCCGATCCTAGTCTCATCCCGCCTATGAGGATCTTCTGGCTGCCGTTGTAGAACATATAGGGATGTAGATCCACGTAATATATATGGCAATAGTTTGGATCGGAGAGGTATCTCAGGTATGGAAGAGAATGACGAGGGATAAAGGCCCACAACTCTTTGCCAAGGAGGTTAGTGTTTGTGTTGCCGTTTTCATCGACAAGTTTATCAACGTCGTTGGTGGATAGACCGCTTCTTGAGAGTTTACCCATTTCAAAGGCGTGAAGCATCCCATCATTAGCCCCTACAAATGCTATAGAGTAATTTGCATACGATTCAACAAGCGGGGTGGAATAGACTATATCTCCCAGCTTCCATGTATTTGTAGTACCAGACAATGTAACGGTTCTACTCCTTGAACCAGTGGTATCCGACCCTCGTGTGTATGAAATTATTGAGTCATCTATGGCTGTTGGAGGGGTGCCTGATATATAGGTGTAAGAGCCGTCATCAGTAAAGGATGTGAGTGTTGAGCCTGTGTCATAATATACGTTTTCACCGCCGGAGCTTGTACCGCGCCAAACTATATAATCGGTTGCACCGGTAACAGCGCTCCATGATATAGTTATCTTCTTATTAGCGCTTGTAGTGGCAGCGTTCCTTTCATTTGAAAGCGGGGTTATGTTGCTGCCGTCAGATGCCGATACCTTATAGTAATATGTAGTACTTGCAGTAAGGGCGCCGCCGCTGGCATTAGCCGCTGAGTTCAAAGTGGGAGTGCTCAGGGTACTTAGATATGTATTAAAGTAAGCTTTATTGGCAGAAATAAATTGTACCAGCTTTCCGTTTGCCGCAGATTTGGGGTATGTATCGCCTGCATCAACCTTAGCGTTTACATATAGTATCCGCTTGTTGGTATCAGTATCCAGCGGGCTTCTTTGAAATAGAAGCGTGCCAGATTCCCAGACAGGGACTACAGAATCAATGGACTTATCAATCAATTGTGCATTGGGTTTTCCATCAGCGTCTGAATCACTCCACTGGTGAACTACTAGCTGACTGCCAACAAAGTCAAACGCTATTATCCGATCTGAGACTAAATTTAAGACGTCATCAGGATTAGTGTCTTCTCTCATGTTTTGTACAGTAGCTGTATTGTAGAACCAGAGGTTGTTTAAATAACCAATCCATTTTAGCGTGACGCTGCTAGAAAAGTCCTTACTTGGATAAAAGGCGGCCTGCAGCACGTTGTCGCCTGATTTAACCTTGTCAGCCAACACTGAGGCTGATGTTCCGGCTGCTGCCCCCTTTGTAATCCTTTGAAATGTGGTTCTAAGAGATGTTTGTAAGGCATAACCGTCAGAAGCAATAAAATAGTTGTCAGGCACATAGGCAACAGAGTCAGTTGTCCAATCCGAGTAGGGTGTTGTAGTGCTGGGACTTGTGTGGGTAGCGCTGTCGTAGGCAAAGCTGCCGTTAATAGCCGCATACTTGAGGAGGCTTGCATCGGTTCCAAAGGCAAAGATTGAATATAAGGTCAGTGTCTGGGTTCCTGACAGATCGCTCCGAAGATCCTGCGTATGCATAAAATAGGCCACATCCTCAAGCCCTCCCTTAGCGCCGCTAAAGTCAACATCGATCTGAGAGGCTGAAAAAGGGCCTGCCGCAAGACAACTGCAAGGGGTGGTCGAAGTGCCGCAAGTTGATGACGATGACGATGACGTAGCGTAAGGCTCGCAGTTGTAACTTGTATTACCTCGTACAAAATCAGTCAGGCCGGAGGGCAGGTTTGCATCCTGAGTAGGGTTGCCATCTGTGATTAATATCACATAGCTTTGCGCACATGGAGCGTTAGTAGAGCCTCCGGATAAGGTAATATAGTTCTTGTAAGGATCTGCCGCAGCGCTAATTGTATAATCACCGCTGTGATACTGCGGGCCAGTGCCGCCGTTGCCTGAGCCATAGCCGCCTGCTCCTACCGATGAGGCCTTCTGGGCAAAGTATCCAACCACGCTCCACAATGCCTCGCCTAGGGGCGTATAAGTAGAAGGCGTCATCTGATTTATCGTACTTACAACGGTTGCGTAGTTATTGTTGCCTATATTTACCTGTACCTTTCCACCGTCATTACCACCAGATGTATCATAATAAGTAAGACCCCATCTTGCCTTATTGCCTACCTCCTGTATGACGCCTTGGACAGGGGCAACAACCTTAGCCTGTATCCTCCATCTAAAAGCGGTACTAGCGTTATCGTAGAAATAGGGTATTGCTGTATACCCCCCCCCTGTTCCGTCAACCCTGAAGGTTGTTATGGTTGGATTTGGCGGTGTGCCTGAGCTGGAAAAGCAGGTTCCGTTGTCATTATAAGTAGTGCTTGAGGAGCTGACGTCGCAGTACTTGTTTTCACCACCAGCGCTTGTCCCACGCCATATCCTGTATGAGGCTGCCCCGCTAACGCTGCCCCATACTAGACTTATCTGTTTCTTTGTGCTTGAGGTTGAGGCGCTGCGTTCGTTTGAAGCAGTGGTACAGTTGCTGCTTGCATCACAAGCGGTTATTTTATAGTAATACGTAGTGCTTGCAGAAAGGGAGCCGCCTGTTGCACCTTGGGTTGCAGTGGTTAAGGAGGGCACACTAAGGCTTACACAGTTCTGACCGTTATCGGTTAATGAGGTATATAGTGAAGGGCGGCAGATCTTTTTATAGATATCGCCGCTGCCATCTTCAGCAAAAATCCTGTCATAGCCTGAAGGTTCTGCAACATAGCTAGCATTGATTGCGGTAGTCATAATCTTAC
The DNA here is from genome assembly GCA_002753395.1 of Nitrospirae bacterium MYbinv3. Taxonomy (GTDB): domain Bacteria; phylum Nitrospirota; class Thermodesulfovibrionia; order Thermodesulfovibrionales; family Magnetobacteriaceae; genus Magnetobacterium. The sequence goes on from PEAB01000007.1 coordinate 13,231, forward strand.
CGCCAGTTAGGACTAACTTTGCAACGTCAACCCTTTTCATCGTCAACCAGTTTAGAAAGTTGCCGTCCCATTCCGTAGACAGCTTTGCGCGTGAAGATTTTAGCACAGATGGGGAGAATTTATCGTTAGCGCAGCATCCGGATGTATATGTGCCGCCACCCGTATATGTGTACCAATAAGTAGAGTCAAACAAACCATAGTACTGGGTGTTTGTATCAAACTCTGTGCATGGAGAACCCGAACTTGTGCACTTGTTTGAACCGCCGCCATCAGGGTAAGCGGGATACATAAGCATGCTCAGGGAGTTATCCAGGAGGATCATTATATTGGGAGTAACATTGGCTGTAACAAATGGAGGCGTGGAACAATAAGTTGACATGGCGCCTTCAGCACATCTGCCGTGCAAAAATACAATCAACAATATCAATATATAACTAGTGTAAAATCTTTTCATTGGTCTACACTCCTTTTGTCTAATTTTCTAGCAAAGATTAGCGATCATAATCTTAATATACCAAGACACTTGTAACAACGCCTTTGTTTATAACAAGTTTTACCTTATTGCCTTTTCTTATGTCAGATAAAGAGATGGGTTTGTTGCTTGTCGTCGTATAAACCGCCTTATCGATGTTGAACCTTGCCTCTCCTAACACGATGTATAGCGATTCGTAGGACACCTCTTGAACAATGCCTGCTATGTCTTGCACATCGTCTGATTTTGGTTGTGTGTGATTGATTTTTGAGGTGTTGCGTGGATAATCATGTTTTTTGATATTAATGGCATATGCTAGATTGGCGTCTATCGCTATAATCAAGGCTGCTGTTAATACTAATCCTTTTTTCATCCGTCTACACTCCTTTCCATTTAGAAACCCTTATACCACGTTGCGTTTATACCAGCATTACAATAGAAGGGGAGACACTGTTCTCCCCTCAGACCCCTCTGAAAGGGGTCCAGACCCCTTGATGACCCCATTAAAGTACAATTTTTTTGGTTACAACTTAGTATTATATTAAATGTTATAACATATTTATCGCGATCAGGTGACTTCAAATACTATGCCACTCAATAATATAGGCAATGTCACCTTAGAATGCGTATCTGTAAGTTGAGTGTTAAAGGCAGACGCAGATCTTACGACAAGCATATGACAGAATGTGGCATGTCACCGACAAATATTGTCAGTGATTGCAGTGTGCCAAGCGTTAAGGCTTAGGAAGTGTGTTTAGTCTACTATTAGGCTAAAGAGGAAGATCATCTGTACGGATTCCCTAAGCAGTGTAGGGTTTTCAGCATATATTGAGACTGTGGTTAAGTTGTATGTGTGATTAGTTATTATGTACTTGGCATCGGCTAACTTTGTATAAACCCTGTATTCTCCTAGGTCGGATATGAAATCGGGACATACCTTTGGGTCAGCGCTTGTAGCATTTAGCACGGTGCATACATTGCTGTTATAATCCGTATAAGAATCGCATGTACTCCACTGATAGGTGTTATCGGGATCGTAGGTTGTTTGGGAGATCTTAGCAGTTGTACATGCGACATTTTGGACAGTGCCAAAGGCAGGTGTGGTATTACCAGAGACTATAAAACTCTTTGCTATGGCCACAGCCCCTCTTGCTGCATCCATAATGGAGGAGTAGCGCTTTGAAGAACCTGAGATTTTTGAGCCCTGCAACACGATAAACATTAATGCACCTGTTAACGTTAAAGCTAGCAGTGCAAACAACATAGTCAACACCAGGGCAAAGCCATCATTCTTCTTTATCATTTTTGAACCTCTAAGCATTTACATGAGATTTAGCGGTTTAGCTACCATTTTATATAGTTTCCACCGGTAGTTTGCATAGTTTGGTAAGGTTGTCAGATCAAAATTCTTAAGCATAATGTCGTTGTCTCCAACAGTAATTGTTGCGCTTGCATATGTAAAGTCAGGATCGAATTGCCCCTCCTGCGCTAGAACAAATACTTTAATCTCTTTTAGCCAATCTATCTGCGTTGAAACGGAGGTAGGCAAGGCGCTGCCGGTCCAGGTATCAATAATATTGTCTGCGTTTGTGTCTAGACCAAAGGCCACTTGAAAGTCTGCCACGCAGTCGAGCAGAGGCTGCTGGTTTCTCAGACCGTTTGTGTGACTGATAACTGCTCTGTAAAGCGTGTAAGTATTTGGATTGCATCTTGTTGGGAAGTTGCTGGATGGTCTGTATAAGAAGTAGTCAACACGATTAAAGGGCATCCGCAGATTACTTGTGCTGTCAACACCGTACATGATAAAAGCAAGGTCTATGCTTCCAGGTGTGGGCATATTTACAATATCATGATTAGGCCAGTTAACTATGTTAAAATACCAGTTACCACCAGCAACCTGAATGGTCTTGTTAATTGGTGAGACAAATATTACCCTCTCGGTGTTTTTAAAGTCATAACGAGTATCGTTCCACGATCTGTACACCCAGGTGGCGCCGTTGTAATACAGGAATGTCCATTTCTCTGATACATTTGTCAAGGCAACAGCAAGTGACTTTATTGTCAGCACATCGGAGTTATTTCCGCCGGAGTTGTCGGAAAAAGCATAGGGTCTTGGCTCATTCGCTGGGGCGTCGTTTAGGGATGCAGGATCGGGTGAGTAGGTACCATCAGAGGCTGCCTCTGTGTAATTTATTCCCAGGGAGGGAGGGAAATACGCCTTTGGCAGGCCATAGCCGCCCATCTCTGTGTCATATCGCAGGATATCAAGGCCCGCTATATCTTCCATGTGAGTCTCCGTCATCTTTGACACTCCCTTAAAGCTCTTAGACAGAGTCATAAAAGATGCAAAGGTCGCTGCCATTATTGCGGTCATGATAAACAGCGTTACGACAAGCTCTGTCAGCGTAAACCCATCTTCTTTAAACCTCGTCAATTTGGTCTTTATACTATATAGGCTTTTAAAAAATAGATTTGTAATTAGATTTACCATTGGCAATGTATTAGTCATTGGGTCATCTGCTTAACAAGGTGCTTGCGGCGTAGGTTGAGGTTTCACCCTTTAATGACCATGTCAGGGTAATATCTACACGTTTGTTATCGGCACCAAGAAGTGTTACCACCTTGTTGATGGTATAGTTAATACTTGTATTTCTATACTGTCGAGTAAAGGTATTGGGTGAGGTACACTTTTCGCACGTACCTGTTAATACGCTATCGAAATTGGCGTCTCTGGTAGCCTCCATCTCCTCAGTAGCAGTATGTATGGCCTCATCTCTGATCTCGTTCTTTAGGGTAACATCGCTGGCAATTGTGATGGCCTGAAGGAGGCCAAGCATGACAAATACCAGTATAACCATACTGACGAGGGCCTCTACTATCGTAAAACCCGTTTCATTGTGCAGTTTGATCTTGCTGGCACTATCGCAGTTGACAGACATTGTTACACCATTTTCCCATCTTTATTCTTGTCAACGTAACCACTATACAGGAGTACTCTGGATACTCTACATCACTACAGTCAGACGTTGTGTCGTAGGTCTTGCAGAGGGTGTTACTTGGGTCTTCTGGATCGCAGCCGGCGGTTGTGTGGTCACAGGCCTTGCACTCGCTGTAGAAGGTAGCGTCGATGTTTCCGTAGGCTCCGGAATCAAAAGAGCCCTTTATACCAAAAGTAAGGTTGTTCTTTGTTTCTTTATTTATGGTTGTGCTGTTGAGTGTCACCGTTCTAACAACAGAGTCGGTGCCTGTGTCCATAATACTTTCGTTGTTGTTTTTATCGACCATCAATTCATAGCCAGAAATACTGGCTGGATTGCTCCAGGACAGGCCGTAGGTTTTTCTCTCTGAGAATGCTTTTGACTTAATCTCCATTAGATCGCTATACATCTTTTTTGTATCAGACTCGATCTGAGTCTTTGTTTTTGAGCCTGTGAACTGACTAACCGCGAGCGTTATGATAATGGCTGCAATAACTAGTACCACGAGCAGTTCGATCATGGTAAAGCCTTTATAGTCTTTCAACAAGCTCATCTTCTCTTGTCTCGCATTAGCAGATGATCACTTTGTTAGCCAATGGATCATTTTATTCTTTTCAGTTGGGTCAATCTTCGGTGGCGGATCACCAGAAGGCATACCGGCAAAGTTAGGGGTATACTGCGCGCCAGCGCCGAAGGTATTGATGATATTAACCTGATTGATGGCCGCAGTTGAAAGCTGCAATAACAACGTCCCGCGAACTGACGACGTATTAACAATTTTACCTGAGCATACATTACTAGGCACTGTGCCCCCGGTAGCACAGTTAAAACCCCAGATACGTGAATTTCCAGAGAAGGAACAGACATCGTCCGTTGGTTTTGCTGTGACAAACATTACGTAGTTTGCACCTGTAGTTACAGGATCTGTTATCCCTCGTTCCATGTAATAAGGTGAGACTATAGGGTCAAGTCCAACGTACCACGCAGAATTTGAAAATACGCCTGTTGATAGATTGGTGCACACGGTATTTGGCGAGGACTGCGAACCAGCAGTGACATTAGGTATGTTTATGCTGCTGACGCTGCAGTTGTTTAGATAGTCACACAAGAATGGTACCCCGCCAATTATATCAGGTTTGGCCGTAGATGGACCAGAATTCGTGTTGTATAACTCGGTTGCAGAAAAGTATCTGCCAGAGGAGAAGTACAAATAGTAGTTATCAAAGCACTTGTCTGTGGCGACCCTTGCGGTAACAGGGTATCCCTCTGAGTTTGCAAAAGTGACATAGTTCTTATCAAAAGCCCACAGTGTCGGGTCGGAGCCGTTTATGTGCAGCTTGACAACACCGCCGCCCCATCTTGGATAGCCATCAGCGTTTAATCCAAAGTATCTCGAATAGCCGAAGAAGACAAAATCGGTATTACCGTCTTCGTTTAAGTCAATACCCTTTGTAAATAGCCTGCCTCCAAAGCTGTTGGTGAAACCCGCACCCATATCAATGGTGTATGACGTGTTTATAGTGTCGTCGCTATTGAGTTTTAAGACGTACATCTTGAGGTTCTGATTGGTTGACCCGTCGTAGCCGTTGGGACCAGACAGAAATAACACGTATTTGACGTTATCCCTATTGATTACGGCGGGGCCAGAGAATGTAAACTTCAACGATGGGTCAGTAAACTCCCAGAGAAGTTTCGGATTTTTAGGATCCTTGATGTCAAGGGCAAAGTATGAGGACATGCCAACACATGAGGATGTAGATGGGTTGCTGCACGTATCTGTGGGTGGATTGACGCTGGAGGTGCCCCCACATCCCCCGCCTAGTCTCATGCCGCCTATGAGGATGCGCTTACTGCCATAGGAATACAGGTATGGACTCATATCCACCATATAGGAATGACAGTAATTTGGATCGGCATAGAATCTCAGATATGGAAGGGTGTTTTTAGGGATAAAAGACCACAACTCTTCCCCTAAGACAATGCTGTCTGCTGATCCTGTGGTAAGTTGTGCCTTCGAGCTGCCAGACAGTCCTGATGTGTTAAGTTTACCGATCTTAAAGGCATGAAGCATACCGTCGTTGCCGCCCACAAAGGCAACACTGTAATCGCTGTAGACGTTGCTATACTTTACGATAAGAGGGGTGGAGTGTATGATGTCCCCTAACTTCCACGTACCTGTTACTGTGGAGTCTACTGGGTTTGTAAGAGGCAGTGTCCTGCTTCTATATTCGGAGTAGTCGGTGCCGGTGATGTAGGAGATTAACCTGTCAGCCTGCGTGGTGTCAGCGGCGTTAACAGATCCGTCACCGTTTAGGTCACCTCCAAGGTAGCTGCTAAAACAGGTCTTGTTGGATGTTTCAAAGGTTACCAGGTTACCACCAGAGCAGGTGCTGCCCCCTGTTGTTTTGGGATAGGTGGTGCTGCTGTCATTTACATATATCTTTCGTGAAGACGGAGTTCTCTTAAACAATATCTTTCCGCTTTCCCAGATAAGTTTAACATCGTCAAGTGTCTTATCGACTAGCGCTGTATCGGCAACACCGTCACCGTTTGTATCCTGCCAGCTATGGACGATCAACTGATCGTTAACGAAGTCAAAGCTGACGATCTTATCTGTCACTAGGTTCAGTACGGAGTCATTTACCGTGTCCTCACGTATATTGGATACATTGATTGTGGCGTCTTCATAGAACCAGAAATTGTTCAGATAACCCAGCCACGAAAGGGTTAGTGTGCTGGAGGGTGTTGTTATGTTAAAGAGTTTGTTAGGATAAAACACGGCCTGTAGGATATTTGAACCTTCCCTTGATTTCTCACCCAGCACGGAGGCCGCCGTGCCAGAGGCCGCCTTTGCAGATATAGAAAGAAATGCGGACCTAAGGGCGTTCTGTAGTTGAGAAGCGTTGCTAGCGCTTTGATACACGCCGCCGCCGTTTGTCGCCGTATTCTGGAGCAGGACCACAGGGCTGCACTCATCCGTTCTGCCGTTGTCCTCACCGTTAAAGACCGTGTATGTGGTAATGTACTCACTGGCCTTGGTTGGCGTCTGTGTAAAGTCGGTTATCTTTTTGTGTTTCGCAATATATGAAAGGTCATCCAGGTACTTACTGCCGCCGTAGAACAGGCAGCTATTGTCGGAGTCGTTGTCGCCATCAGGGCTGTTTGCAGGGTTTACCAGGCTGGTTACGCTTGGGTGCAGGTCTGCTGTGGAGACGCCGTCGGTTACAATGAGTATGTTGTTCTGTCTGCATGTATAGTTCACTGGGTTATGCAGGAGGTCGAAGTCTGCGGTGTTTAGACGGAGGTCAGACCTGTTTGCAAAGTACCCTAAAGCGTTATAGAACGCCTCGGAATAAGGTGTCCATGTAGAGGCCGTAATGGCGTTTATGCTGTCTATGAGCGGTTGCTTGGCTGCATCGAGCGTTGCCTGATCGTCGGTTGTGGGTATGTAGGATATTATCTTGCCACCATCGGCGTTTGACCCAGAAGGGCAGGTCATGTTTTGCGTTGAGGCACATTCTGAGACTGAGCCGTCTGTATTGAAGACCATAACGCCGAACTTTATAAGGTTGTAAAAGTCATGGATAAGCCCTGTTGGAGCAGAAGATTTATCGAGTCTGGCCTGATAAGTCTTTATCGGAAAGCCAAGCTGTGCCAGAGTGCCAACGTTCAAAAGAAACGCTGGAAGGGTTCCTGCTCCATTGACTCCCTGAGTCAAGAGGGCGTCACCTGTTGGGTCAACCACTGGAAAGGCCGTTACGCCGTTGCAATAGTTGGCAATACCTGTTGCAACGCAGCTGTCGCAGGTGTGACTCTGGCTTTGACCTGAACCAATGTTGCAAGAGCCGCCGCTCTTAAAGCAATCACCGACGTATGGCAGACCGGCATTGGGGCTTATTGCACAAACCCCGGCTAAGGTGTTGGCCTGGGCGTAAGTGGGTGGTGCGCTAGAAAGCGTGCCGTAGTAGCGGTCGCAGTCGTTCTCCATCCTTGTGATATCTCCGTTGCCCATAGCGGCTGCCGTGCAGGGGGTACCGCAGAACCAGCACGACTGCATCACGTGATTAAACGCTGGCAGTGTTGCGTTACTGCCGGTAGCTGGGGGATCGGGTATACAACGCGATGTATAGAGTTTTGCCTGACCGAGGTTACCGTACAACCACTCCCAGATAGCCTGTTGGCAATCGCTGTTGCCAAAATTCCCTAGAAACACATCCACCCTTGTTGTTCCGCCGTCGGAGCTTCCAAAGTCCGGATACTTTCCATTACTAGGGCCGCGTACGCCAAATGTTACTGCATTTGTTCCTGTATTGACTTCCTTTAGGTATCTCATGCTGTTCCAGCCCCTTGTCTCACCTATGAGTTTCTGATAGCTGCTGTCGTACTTGCCTCCGGTGAGCACGAGTTTTTGGACGTCCATCTTGGAGGCGGTCAGCCAATTTAGGAAGTTACCGCTGGCTCTAAAGGTCGTAACATCAGTCCAGCCGGCGTTGAGGGTAAGACACAGGTAGCTAGTATTAATATAAGTGCATGTACCTGAGGAGAAGGAGCCTGAGTAAGGTGTGAAGTAAGAGCAGTTACCGTCGTCTGCGAAGGTCGTCCCCTGCATAGCCTCATAAAGCTGTGTCGGGGTATAGTAGCCAACGTATGTTGTTGCGTCGTTGTAAGAGTTGTCATAGCCCGGGTATATCCCTGTTGTAGGGTTTGTGTTAAAGGACGTAGTGCTGTAGTAAGCTGGGTCATACATGCTGAAGGAGTTGTCTACCATTAATAAGAGATTTGGTTTTAAAGTCTGTGGCATAAATGGTGGTTTTGCGCAGTAAGTGGTGACTGAGCTAATAGGAACGGGTGTCGGCGTAGGTGTGGCAGACGGTGTGGGTGTAGGTGAGGCTGTTGGGCAAATAGGTGTCGGTGTGGGTGATGGAGATGCTGTCGGCGTAGGTGTCGTTGTTGGCGTAGGAGTAGGTGTTGGCGTAGGAGTAGGTGTTGGCGTTGTAGTAGCTGTCGGTGTAGGAGTCGGCGTGGAGGCAAGGGTAAAAGTGGCTGTAACGTTCTGTGCTGTATTGCCCATGTTAAAGGTACATGTGGTTGATGAACCTGAACAAACCCCGGAACCTGATGACCAGCTTGAGAAAACGTATCCAGCAGATGGTGTTGCGGTCAGAGTTACGTCAGCAGTATTGCCGTAGGAATAGTTGCAACTACCTCCGCAGTTAATGTTTCCGTCTGCGCTTGTTACGGTACCACTACCTGCCTTTGAAACCGTTAAAGTTTTGTTTGCCTCACTTATGGCTGGGAAGAGGGCGCTTATCAGAAGTAGTAAAACTACTACTATGGCTTGGTTCCGCCTTTTATATTTCAGAATCTTTTTCATCTTGCAACTCCTTTCAAGGTCATTAATAATATCCTGAAAAATTATAGCACATCAATCAACTAAAGTGTCCTACAATATATATGCCATTTATGACAATCGTATAAAAGAATAAATCCTGCAAAGTAAGCCATTCTTATAAAGACATGTTGAGGCATCGCATGGACATACTTATCAATCCGTGACAATTTATGGCACGGCGCTGACAAATCTTGTCAGTGTGATTGCAGGTTGGTGCCCATTAGGGTAGTGATCGTAGACTTGACCTTCTGTGCCAAGACAATTGCTTTTTGTGCCTCTTGCCTTGTGATATCGTAAGTAGCGTCGTCCATGGGATAGCGTGTCTCTACTGCATAGATCGATAAGACTTCTACGTCTGTGAGAATTGATTGAATCGCAGGTGCAAAGGGTTTACAAATAAATATAAGATATTCGATGGAGCGCGTTTTGGGGAAATCAACTTCGTTATAAACCAAAAAGCCTTTTAGGTATTTCTCTGCACATTGTTGGGCATGAAAGCAAGCTATGTCATAAAGAGAGTCATCTTGGTTTAAAGTCATCTCTGCAACCTTTAAATCATTATCTGCCTTCTTAAACCAAGCTCTTACGGTGTCCATTTTATGGGTGCTCATAGAGTGTTTTTCCTTTTACAGAGGCTGTATGTGCAACTGTGCCCACGACATCCTGATAACGTGTAAACTCCTCAGGGGTTTTGACGAGGATATCGAAAGGAAAGGCTATATCTCGCAGTGCTTTTCTGATAGGTACAGATCTTTCAACGGGTGACAACGTTGTATCCATTATAACGAGCAAATCGATATCACTATCAAATTTAGGGACACCATAGGCAAAGGAACCAAATAGTATTATCCTATCAGGCTTGAAACCCGCTATTATTATATCAAGTGCCTCTTTAATGCAAAGATCAGGGTCTTGCTTTATCATTTTTATCACCTTCTATAATACCCTGATTAGACCAAACGCATCGTTAATTGACTACTTTGACGGTTAAACTGTCATAAAAAAGCAGGTTTGTATCAACCTCGGAGTTCATGTTTGTATCAACGCCAAGATAAAATGTATAGGTACCGGGGGCGATTCCTGTATAATCAAAGACCTGACCTAAAGGAATATCAAACAGCTTGCCTTGTAATACAGGTTTAATACCGGGGAGCCACGACGCAGTGTTTAGGTCGTAGTAATAAACGCCGTATGATGTGGCCAGTACCAGCCACCAATCGGCATTAGAACCCAAATACTTGCCGGAGTCCAACGATAGCGATATGATAAGTCTATCCTTTGAGGAGATGTTTACAATCCCTCTCACACCATTGGCCATGATAACGGGGTTGGGGTTGGAGCTGGTAAATTCATATGCACCGATGTCATAACCGCTGCCTTTGGGGCGGCGGCGGCCATCGTTATCGTGCCCTGGGACGTTGAGGGTAGAGGCATTGTCTATGGCAGGAGATGATGACTGGAGCCGCAAGTTGAAGACAGCGGGATCAACAAAGATGGGGTCTCCTTTAACAGGGTTTGTGCCGTATGTCTCGTCTGGATATCCTTTGAAACCGTCTATCAGATTGTTATCAATAACAACTGCACTATCGCTTACGGTATGCGTTTTAACTATCTGAAACATATAATTATTGCTTACGATATTATTCCTGATAACGAGGTTCTGCACATCGGGATTATTAATGTATATGCCGCCGGCCCATTTCTCTTTTCCATTTCTATAAAAGGTGTTGTTATATATATTTATATCTTTTAAGGGATGGTTGGAGACGTTTGTGCCATAGTCTACAATGTGGAGACCATACCATGTATTGTTATATGAGAGGTTATTGTAGAGAGTCACGTTTTCCAGGAGTCCTCCTGCCTCGGAGGCAAGGGCAAAGCCGTTAGTCTTGCAGTTAAATGCTGTATTGTCATAGACGGTGATATTATAGGTATGTTTGGCCCCGGCATCTACATATATGCACAGGGTGTTTATATTATAAACCTTATTGTCGTGAACGATACCATCATGTGAGCCGCTTTTGATGTCTATGCCTTCGCCGCCTTTGTCTCCGGGGCCGCCATCGTGTACTGCGTTATTTACTACCTCGAAATCTCTTGTGTTTGCAACGGTTATGCTCTCTTGGTTACCATTGTTACACGCAAGTACAACCTCGTTACTATCTATTTTGACGTTGGAGCTGCTCCATATGCCGATACCTGATGATACAGAGTTGTAGGTGTAGTTATTGGCGATGATAATATTATCGGTGTTCTCGGCGTAAATAGCGGCGCTGGCAGAGTTTATAACTCTCAGGTTAGACACCTTTAAATAATTCGTATTGGACAGGTCAAGCAAACCTCCACCGCTGCCAATGGCGATCCCCTTGCCGTCGATCGTTACAGATTCCCCTGTATAAGCAGAGAAGGTTATGTAGCTCCCCTCCACACCTGAATGTTTCATAACGACATGTTCGTTATAAGACCCCCCTCTTATAAAGACGGTATCGCCTGCCTTAGCACTGTTTGCTGCATATTGTATAGTCTTCCAGGGGGTGGTTAGTTCGCCTGTATTTGAGTCTTTACCCGTTGTGGATACATAATACGTTGCACATACACTTGGTGACACTGTAAGCAACACCATAACTACCGTATTTGTAAATAAGGCAAACCACTTAGTTTTACGTATAAGAAGCATATCTATCCTTCATATTATGTTAAGCTACTGCCGCATCTTTTTTCAAGCCCACAAATCATGGCGGGTGCATAAGAAAAACAAGGGAACTAAGATTATTTACGGGGTCAAGGAGACTTCTTTGTGGACGGGGTGCCTCACCCCTTACCTTGTGGGTGGGTCTGAGGGAGGGTAAAACCCTCCCTTCTTTATTTAACTACCTGCCCGCCAGGTCTCTGACATTATCTTGTAATCACCAGGACAGCCTGAAAGGATGAGCGTTTTTGTACCTGTGTCCGATACGGTATCTGAGCTGTAGCGCTGTTTAAAGGCTACTTGCACCTTTTGGGGCGCTATGAGCTTTATGTCGATGTTGCGGATGTCGACCTTTATTGTCCTGGATGTCCTAAACAAACCCTTCTTGTGCGTCTTCCACTGTTTGTGATCCATATTGTCAGAATAAAACGATTGACTGTAAAAGCTCATGTACCTTTCAATATCTTTGCCCTGCCAACTGCCCTGCCACTTGCCTATTAAGGACATCACGTGTCTTTCCATAAGCGTATCGATGCCGGTCTCATCAAACTCCTCAGCAATGATCCTGTAGTCTTTATCGCCCCCCATCTTCAGGTAGAGTTTCTTGGTCCCGTATGACAGCATATTGCTCGCACAGTAAAGTTGATTGAACTTATACATCAGGTCTTTCGAGTTTTCGGTGAAGATACTTATATCTGAGGTTATAACCTTTCTATCGGGATAGGTCTTCATAAGCTGCTTTTTCTTAGACAAGTAATTAGTAGAGGTTAAACCATCGGCATCTTTAAAACTTGTATCAAAGTAATTAGCAAAGCCCTCAAAGTCCCCCTTCTCCCAGGACGAGATGAATCCTCTGAATATATCAAAATAGAGCTTACGTTTCTTTTTGTAGTCTTCGGCCCTAAGAAACTCCAGTGAGCTTGCAATTACCACAGGGGTGCTTGGGGCTATGTAGGGCTTTATGCCCTCAATGTCGGAGTTCTGTAAGGAGACGCACCCCTTTGTCCTCTCATCGGTGCGGTTGGGACCTCTACCGTGGATCCATATGCCGTGTCCCGTCTTGCCCATGTACCTGTCAACAATGTTCGGGTAGTTTAGGGGCCATGCCCCCTCGCCAAATACGGACTTATCCAGCCTCTCAGGCGGGATGTACTTGGTTACGAAGTAGATGCCCTCCGGTGTTTTATGGTCACCTTCTTTCAGTTTATCGCCGCCATTTTTACCTGTTATTACGCTTAGATTCTTTGCTATGTTTGGTACGTTGTCCTTGACCTCAACGATGTATAGATTTTCTTTGCTCTTGTCCACAAGCAGTACGTTAAACGATCTCTCAGTGTCAGTAAACACGTTGCCTGATAATAGCTCCTGCTCATCGTTCTGACCTTCCTTTTGGATCTTCTTATGTTCTCCCTTCTGGATACCCTTAGATGCCGTGCTATAATTATAGATACATACTACAAACATCAATACAAACGAGATTAAAGTATATCTTCTTATAGATATCATCCTAATACCTACCTAAATTAGTTTCCATAAAGCATTTCTCATAGTTATAGACAAAACCATTGATACTAAAAGTCCCATAACGGAGACCAGGCGTACAATTATGACTGAACGCCTTATCATCTGCACGTCTTGGGCGCCCTCATAGTTGCCTATAAACGGTTTTTCAACCAGTACGCCGGCATAGTAAGAGGGACCGCCAAGCCTAACGTCTAAGGCTCCTGCCATTGCTGCTTCGGGCATGCCCGCATTTGGGCTTGTATGTTTCCTGCCATCTCGCAGCAGAACCCTTATGCTCTCTTTAAAGTTATAATTATCATACCGCTTACAAGCACCATATGCTACCACATTGCTAATCCTTAACACAAATGCACTGAGGCATATCAACAGCGCAGTCAGGCGTGCTGGGATGAAGTTGACAGCGTCGTCAATCTTGGCGCCAATGCGGCCAAAGTATAGATATCGCTGATTTTTGTATCCTATCATAGAGTCTATAGTATTTACGGCCTTATAGGCAAATGCCAATTCTATGCCTCCGATGGCGAAGTAAAACAAGGGGGCGATGATGGCATCTGAGGCGTTTTCTGCAAGGGTCTCTATTGCCGCCCTTATGATACCATCCTCCTTGAGGGATTGCGTGTCTCTGCCTACCACGTGACTGAGTCTTTCTCTTGCCTGTGCTAAGTCCCTTGCAAGAAGACTCTGTCCGACACCTAAAACGGCTGATATCAGACCGTTTGACGCAATGGCAAATGAGCCTAAGACCCCAATGGACACGTCATAATAAGAAATCCCCCAAAACAGATTGTAGCCTCCAAATATATGTGATAAAAACGCAGTTACGCCAGACATCCCAATATACGTCAGGCCAACCACAGATACAACCAGCACACCGCCAAGAAAGACCTCCATATCGGTCCTCTTTGAGACCCTCCTGAGCAGCCTTTCGTGTACGGATATAGCCTTGCCTATTAGTCTAATTGGATGCGGCAGCCATATAGGGTCACCGATTAACGCATCAACAGCAAAGGCTATCAACAGCGTAATAGGTAGAATCTGGGAGAACAACTCTATCTCTGTTTGGAGAGAAAGATTATTATATTACCCTCTCATTTTGATAATGAACATGCTACCTCAAATGTCCTTCCCGCTTGGTGGAATGAATCTACGTCACGTGTTTGCAATTTAACTCTAATCTCTTCAAAAAGTAAAACGGTTTCTTTAGAATAGAGCCGTTGACCACAATGTAAACATACGCTTGCATTGACCTTGACAACGGCAACATCAGAACCTCCTTTTAAGAGCTTCTCTACGGTTTTCTCTACTAATTCACCACTACATTTTGGACATTTATCAAATGGTCTCATGTTATAATTTCCTCCTAATGCACCAATTAATCCATTAAAGTAAAGACATGGGTAAGAAAATTACGGGGTCAAGGGGACTGGTCCCCTTGCGGAGGGGTCTGAGGGGGGGCAGCGCCGCCCCCTTCTTTTTTCTACAATTCCGTAGATTGCCTCCATATCTAGGTGAGTCTTAACGATCTCTACGAGGATATCGAGGGACTCGAACATTACCTGGCGATAGTTGACGGAGACATCTAAGGGGGGCAGTTTACGCCTCGACCGTAGAGCGTTTATAAGCAAACGGCGAAAGCAGTCGTTTTCAAAGATGCCATGCAGGTACGTACCCCACACGTTTTCTTTCACAGAGCCTTCGACGTATTGATGCTTTCCGTCAATCGAGCTTACCTTAAACAGCCCCATCTGCCCCTCTGACTGACCCATGTGGATCTCATAACCCAGCAGGTCTGAGAGAGCCTCTGCCCCCTGTGAAATGCCTGCCCAACCCCAGGGGGTTTTGCATAGGACAGCCTTGACCCTGCGGGTAGCCTTTGTCCTGTTGAAGGTGGTTGAGATATCCAGATACCCCAGACCCGTAATCTCCTTGACATGGCTCTCTACGCAAAGCGGGTCGTATAAGACGCTGCCTAGCATCTG
The DNA here is from genome assembly GCA_002753395.1 of Nitrospirae bacterium MYbinv3. Lineage (GTDB taxonomy): Bacteria > Nitrospirota > Thermodesulfovibrionia > Thermodesulfovibrionales > Magnetobacteriaceae > Magnetobacterium. The sequence continues at coordinate 28,265 of PEAB01000007.1, forward strand.
ATATCCGCCACAGATGCCAGCAATTGAGACGCCGCTCTCGACGGCCTTTTTCAACACTGCCTCTATCCCGTTGTCTCTTAAAAAGAGAAGGTCGCTAACGGTGTTTTTAGAACCTGGGATTATAATGAGGTCTGAGTTTATGATCTCATCGGCCCTGAGCGAATAGGAAAGCTCTACGTCGGGTTCATATAAGAATGGGTCGAAGTCTGTGAAGTTTGACATGTACTTAAGCCTCAAGACTGTTACCTTGATCGGCCTGTTGCAAGGCGATTCCCTGTAGCGCCTGTAAACGTCTATTCCAAGCCCGTCCTCCTCTGGCAGACGCAGGCCGCTGACGTAGGGAAGGACGCCTAGTACAGGGATGCCGGTCTTTTCAGACAGCATCTCAATGCCGCTTGAGAGGATGCCTCTATCGCCCCGGAACTTATTGATGATAAACCCCTTTATCCTTAAGGCGTCCTGTGGCAAGAGGGCGACGGTGCCATACAGTGAGGCAAAAACCCCGCCTCTGTCGATGTCTCCCACGAGTATGACAGGGGAATCGGTATGCCTTGCTACGGCCATGTTTACAATCTCTACGTCCATGAGGTTAATCTCCGCGGGGCTGCCAGCGCCCTCTATCAGCACCAGATCGTACTGAGCGCTGAGCACCTGCAGGGCGTCTTCAACGTAGGGCCAGGCGTTGTCTCGAAACCGGTAATACTCATGTGCAGACATATTGGAGTGCACCTTTCCTAGGAGGATGACCTGCGAGCCGCTCTCACCTGTGGCCTTAAGGAGGATTGGATTTATATATATGGATGGCTCGATACCCGCTGCCATAGCCTGTAACGCCTGCGCCCTGCCGATTTCGCCGCCCTCTATAGTGACATAGGAGTTTAGCGCCAGTTTTTGTGCCTTAAAAGGGGCTACTTTAACACCCATCTGATTGAAAATCCTACACAGAGCAACAACGATAAGGCTCTTACCCACGCCTGAGCCTGTGCCCTGTATCATCAGGAAGTTACTCACACGTATAGTTTAAGGCCTTTACAACCGGCAGGTCATCGTAAAACTCGATGATATTAATGCAATTGAAGTCTTGCTCTATGCGGAATAGATTTTCAAGCGGGATACCTAGCACAGTTGCAAGGATAACCCTATTGACCCCACCGTGGGCAACGATAGCGATGCTTTCGTTTTTGTGCTTGTTGAGGATATCGTAAAATACAGGCATTGTGCGAGAACAGACGTCCAGGGTGTTTTCGCCATCCACGGGGCTAAACTGAAGCGGGTTTGTTGCCCATTGTCCAAACTCCTGCGGATAACCCTGCATGACCTCATCAAAGGTCATCCCCTCCCATTTACCAAAGCTCCGTTCCCTCAGTCCTTCAACTGTAATGGGCGTCAGGTCAAAAGGCCTGCCTATCATCTCAGCACTCTTTATGGCTCGTGAGAGGTCTGAGCAATAAACGTGTTTTAAGCCCTTAGCGGCATGTTTCTTTATGTATTGTGCCGAGCGCGCGGCCTCCTTAATCCCTTCATCAGAGAGTGGAACGTCGGTATGCCCTTTGTATCTTCTTTCATTGTCGCCGATGGTTCTACCGTGACGCAACAAGTATAATGTTGTAAACATATATCTCCCTTGCATAGTAATGACAAGCTTATAACAGGGTCAAGGGGGTTGCCCCCCTTGCTGGTGTTATTGGATCTGCCAGTCAGAGCCTACCGTGCCCACAGTACCGCCACTTGTTCCTTGCCATCCGTTCATAAGTGTGACATATATGGTACCGGAGGTATGACGCCATAGGATATCGCTTTTACCGTCGCCGTTAAAGTCGCCTACGCCGACGATCTGCCAGTCAGAGCCAATCGTAAACACCTTACCTCCACCTGCTGGCTGCCATCCGTTCATAAGTGTAACATATATGGTACCGGAGGTATGACGCCATAGGATATCGCTTTTACCATCACCATCAAAGTCGCCAGCCTTAACGATCTGCCAGTCAGAGCCTACCGTTCCCACAGTGCCGCCACTTGTTCCCTGCCATCCGTTCATAAGTGTGACATATATGGTACCGGAGGTATGACGCCATAGGATATCGCTTTTACCGTCGCCGTTAAAGTCGCCTACACCGGCAATCTGCCAGTCAGAGCCAATCGTAAACACCTTACCTCCGCCTGCTGGCTGCCATCCGTTCATAAGTGTGACATATATGGTACCGGAGGTATGACGCCATAGGATATCGCTTTTACCGTCGCCATCAAAGTCGCCCACACCGGCAATCTGCCAGTCAGAGCCTACCGTTCCCACAATGCCGCCACCTGTTCCCTGCCATCCGTTCATAAGTGTGACATATATGGTACCGGAGGTATGACGCCATAGAATATCGCTTTTACCATCGCCGTTAAAGTCTCCTACACCGACGATCTGCCAGTCAGAGCCAATCGTAAACACTTTACCACCGCTTGCAGGCTGCCATCCGTTCATAAGCGTGACATAGATAGTACCGGAGGTACTACGCCATAGGATGTCGCTTTTGCTGTCGCCGTCAAAATCATAAACAGACTTTTTCCCGGAGGTCTGTACTGTATTAAACGTAGCTGTTACTGTCTTAGCTGATGTTGTGGTCACTGTGCATTGAGAACCAGATGTAGAATCACACCCTGACCAACTGGCTAACGTTGAGCCGTTATCAGGTGTTGCAGTAAGCGTAACCGTTACAGATGAACTGTACTGGGCTTGACACGTACCGCCACAGTCAATCTTGCCGTCGTCGCTTTTCACCGTACCTGAGCCGGAGCCTGTTTTTGACACTGTAAGTGTAAACGTCGAGCCAGTGCCTAGAGACTGCACTGCTGTGTCAAGCTGTATCCGTGGTTTTGTGATACCGTTACGGCTGTCTGTAACTGACACCCCCGTGCTCGTGAGAGCGTTGAGTATCTCGGTTACGGAGGCTGATGGTTTAGCCTGTTTGAGGACTGCCCAGGCACCGGCCACGTGTGGTGTTGCCATTGAGGTACCGTTCCAGGTAGCGTAGTTTCCACCTGGGATAGATGAGTTTATAGACGAACCAGGGGCGAGCAGGGAAAGAAAGCTGGCGCTGTTTGAGAAGTCAGATACGTTATCTGATGAGTCTGTTGAGCCAACACTTATAGCTGTGGAGATACAGGCGGGACCTGATATGCTGTCAGTATAAGACTCATTGCCAGAGGCTATGAGCGTGGCAATCCCCGCGGAACGGAGATTGTCAACACTTGCTTTATAGGAGCTATAGTCGCTGTCGCAATCGCTATAATATTGACCGCCCCCTAAGCTCAAGTTTATGGCTGCAACTTTGTAGGTGTTTCTCAAGGTATAAACTCTTTCCAAGCCCTTGATTTGATCCGAGTCGTATGACATAACACAAGAAGGCTGCCCGCAGGCACTTGTGCTGTCGAAGCGTGAAAACACCTGGATCGCAATTATCGACGCCTTGTTGGCAACACCCGATAGAGAGCTGTTATTTCGGCCAGCAGCAATGCCGGCAACGTGAGTTCCGTGGTCACATTCTCCAGTAGGACAATTGCCGGCGTAGGGCATCGCAGAACCGGAGGCCGTAGAGCTTGTTGAACCGCCAGGGCAAACGGATGAGGCATGAGAGTTTGTATTGTTGGTAGAGTAGCAGGCCTCTGAGACCACTGCCTCTGTGAGAAAGGGATGGCTGCTATCCACACCCGTGTCTAGCACTGCTATCGCGTAGCCAGAGCCGTCATAGCACATTGACCACGCATTAGGCGCGCCAATCTTTGTCATATTCCAGTTCATCCTGTATGATGAGAGATGGTCTTCCTCTATTTTCTCCACTTCGGGGATCGCCAGCAGTGCATCGAGGGCAGCCTTGTCAACAGTCATGGCAATATAGGGGATGAACTGGTATTTGTGATAATCAATGACATTTTGTCCTGATAGTTTTTCTAGCACTTTATCTTGGGCCTGTGCGATATGACTCATGTGAGAGGCGGCCTCTGATTCAGATAATTGGCCCATTGGCTGGGACTGAACGTTGACCTTGATGATGATCTTTACTGAACCATTTTTTTGTGCCATAGCCGCCAGACGTTCATAGCCTCCGGCGGTTGATATCTTACTGAATGGTGTGGAAGTTGGTTCGGCCGCAGAACCAAACTCTGCATGGCCAAACAGTATTAACAACGTCAGTGCTGCAACTATAAGCAGCAGACCTCTGTTAGAGTATAAGAGGCTGTGTACAGTCGTTTTGTGTTTTCTTTCCATTTATCCTCCAAATATGGTTAAGTCGTATCTTCATTAGATTTCATGGTAGCTATGCTTTTAAGCTTTCTGGATTCCTGCTTTCGCAGAAATGACATACTTAGAAAACGGCGGCTACTGTCATTCCCACGCAAGTGGGAATCCATGTCTTGAAAGTATAAAAATAAAATTACCATGTTTTTTAAAGAGTATACGTTAAGTGCCTACTTTTTCTGCAATAAGGAAAAGGTTCCTGCAAATCTCTTTGCTGTCTTTTCATAAAGTGCCATGTCCCTTTCCGAGCCAACAACTATTAACTTAATATATAGAGCTAGTACCTTTAATACTGTAGACATCTCTTTTTCCATTTTTTGGGTTTCCGTTATAGAGACGATCTCATCGGCGGATTCCATCGTCTTACGTTTGTTCACCACCAGGCTGCTGCTGTCCTGGTCTATGGTGCCCTTGATCAAGCCTGCATATGACTTAAACAGCTTTTCGATTAGGTCGGCTAGTTTAGTTTCACCTCCCTTTCTGAGACCATCTGCAATCATGCTGCCCTTACTTATTAGATCCTTGTCAGACAACTGGAAGCTCAACAGGGTATTGATAAGCCTCTTATCCTTAAGATCAAACGCGTTTAAATCGTACATGACAAGCAGGTAGTTGTAAAACAGGTTCTCAATATTTTCGTCTTTTAAGTAATCCATAGATGAGTAATCTACAGCCTTTGCAGTATTTTTCATAAGCAAGGCGATCATTGATGCCCATAGGGTGGATGAGTAACGCATAAGGTTATCCTGCAGCGCCTCACTTTTTTCCTTTGCCAGATTAGCTGTATTTAAGGCCATGTCAAGGTTTTTGTTTAGCATCTCATCTCTTGACTGTCTTAAGATGTCAATAATCACAGCCCTTTCGCCCTTATGAAACCGCTCCTCGCCAATACTGGTATGTGAAGGTGCACTGGTCTGCACAGGCGCAGCGCATGATACGCAAAGAAACGTTATGGACGTTAATAAACCTATAAGACTGGTTAAACCCTTTGAAAACATTGAGCTTCTCCTTTATAATTACTTAAGGGTATTGGTTCACCCGTATGTATTAAGAATGCAGAGTTTTGCCTGCTAACGCAGGGGTTCGCAGCCCCCTCTCTCAGACCCACCCACAAGGGGACCACGCACCTTGCATTATATCGCATGTTTATACACACTGTCTCATAGTATACTGTACTAATACCCTAATATTAAACCATATTGATATTTAAAATCAATAAGAACAAGATTTCGTTCAATTCTATCAATGCCCCTAGAACATCGCCGTTTAGCCCTCCTAACAGCTTTTGAGACGTCAAGACACCCAGGTGTGTAAACGCATAGCACGCGAGAAGATTCAACAGCCATCTGATATCAGATCCAGCCGTGATCAATACCGTCATAAGGAGGGATGCCATAAACACACCTAATGTAGTGTTGTCAATGAATAACCTCCCAAGTCCTTCCTTCGAGGCGCTTGAGCCGGTGTACATGGCATAGACGCACGTTGCACGGCCAACCACTGGAAACAGTAAGAGCGGATAGGTGCTGATTGTAAGGGGCTGCTTTAACAGCAGATACTTAAGCATGATGCAAAAGACGATAGCTCCAACGCCGAAGGGGCCAACCGTGGAAGACTTCATAATCAATAGTTTTTCGGCCACAGTTTTTCTAGCCGCTACAGCATCGAACGTATCGGCAATGGCGTCAAGGTGCAGCCCGCCTGTGATTAACACAAGCAGGATAACGATCAAAAGGCGTAAAACATCTGATGGCAGATACTTGCTCAATAGCACCCAACAACCCCACAGACATGCACCAATTAGTAGACCGACAATGGGGAAGTATGCGGCGCTTTTAGCGACATCCTTGTCATCAAGCAGCTCAAAGCGCCCTGGCAGCGGTATTATAGTAAGAAACTCTATGGCGAAACCAAGAGGTGTCCTAAGGCCTTTCAGCATCGGTGACGCCGGCCTGCTCAAAGGTAGCCATCTCGCTGTATATCTTGACTGCGGCGTCAAGGATGGTCATGGCCAGGGCAGCGCCGGTACCCTCGCCAAGGCGCATATCAAGGTCGAGTATCGGTTGAGCGCCCATGTAGTCCATCATGGCCTTATGACCGACTTCCTGGGACATGTGTGCAAAGAACATGTAGTCCCTCACGCTGTTGTCCATGCAGTATGCAATCAACGCCCCCGCCGTGGATATAAATCCATCTACTACGATAGGCAGCGACCTTTGTGCAGCGCCCAGACACATGCCTGCAATAGCGGCTATCTCTGCCCCGCCTACCTTTGCAAGGACGTCTATAGGGTCAGCCTTGTCGGGTCTGTTAAGGTCAATAGCGCGCTCTATTACGTCTATCTTCTTAGTCAGGGCTTCGTTGTCAATGCCAGTGCCCCTGTCCGTGACCTCCCGCACCGTTTTTGACGTTATTACAGAGGCTATAGCTGCTGAGGCGGTCGTATTTGCTATTCCCATCTCACCGGTAGCGAACATGTTAAACCCCATATCGGCGTATTGGATAAGCAAGTGACTGCCAGCCTCGATGCACCTAAGCGTCTCCTGGCGGCTCATGGCAGGTCCCTTTGCCATATTCTTGGTGCCGTGTACGACCTTTTTTTGTATCAAGCCGGCAACCTCGTTGAAATCGTAGTTTACGCCAACGTCTACGACGACGACCTGAGCTCCGGCATGACGAGCCAGGACGTTTATGCCTGCACCTCCGGCCAGGAAGTTGAAGACCATCTGCGGTGTGACCTCTGCTGGATAGGCCGATACTCCCTCTTCTGCCACGCCGTGGTCGGCGGCAAAGACAAACACCACCTTTTTAGGTATAGTAAGCGTCTGCGTCTCATAGATAGCTGCAAGGCGGCAGGCAAACTGCTCAAGTATTCCCAGACTCCCCCGTGGTTTTGTCAGGTTGTCAAGATGCCTCTGCGCCAGCTCTAAATACTCTTTATTCATACTTCTCCTTAAGTTTGGTTATATATCTCTTGATGAGTACCAATGTCGATTAATTCAACAATGCCCTTTTTATACTTGAAACTTAGTCTTATAGTGTAGGTAATATGACATGACCAGAAATCCTTTAGCTCTCCTGATAGCTTATGTGTCTTTAATGAAGGATCAAACGGATCGAGTGTTAATTTCTCTATAACTACTTCAAATTCTTTTTTGAGATACGGGTTTTTCTTGAATAACTTATTGGCTTGCTTTAGAAAGGGAGGTTTTGCCTTAATCTGCATTGTCTATAGCTTGCATTAAATCAGCAACGCTGTTAAAGGTCAAGCTAGGTTCTTTATCGGATTTAAGCATCCTGTTTTTTGTCTCCTGGTATCTGAGAAAGTTAATAAAGTCAACCACCTCTGATTTTCTGTTCTCAGGCAGCTCATTAAAAAGATCTATAATCGTAGTTAAATCCATAAAAAGATAATAACTTAACTCAAAACCAGAAGGCAATGTTTTATTTTATCTAAATAAATCAGATTTGCAAATTCCTTGTAATTCCCGGGTGCATAAGAGCCACCACCAGGTCCTTACGAATACAACAAGCAATGAAAGTCCTTTGCACGGACATTTATGGGGTCAGACCTGTCGGGTCTGTTAAGGTCAATAGCACGCTCAATGACATCTATCTACTTAGTCATGGCGTCGTTGTCAATACCAGTGCCCCTGCCCGTGACCTCTCGCACCGTTCTTGACGTTATAAGGAGGCTATAGCCGCTGAGGCAGTCGTATTGGCGATTCCCATCTCACCGGTTGCAAACATGTTAAACCCCATATCGGCGTACTGTATAAGCAAGGACTGCCAGCCTCGATGCACCTAAGCGTCTCCTGGCGGCTCATGGCAGGTCCCTTTGCCATAATCTTGGTGCCGTGTACGACCTTTTTTTGTATCAAGCCGGCAACCTCGTTGAAATCGTAGTTTACTCCAACGTCTACGACGACCTGCGCTCCGGCATGACGAGCCAGGACGTTTATGCCTGCACCTCCGGCCAGGAAGTTGAAGACCATCTGCGGTGTGACCTCTGCTGGATAGGCCGATACTCCCTTTTCTGCCGCGCCATGGTCGGCGGCAAAGTCAAACGCCGCCCTTTTAGGTATAGTAAGCGTCTGCGTCTCATAGATAGCTGCAAGGCGGCAGGCAAACTACCCTAGTCTCCCACGTGGTTTTGTAAGGTTGTCAAGATGTTCTTGCGTCAGCTCTAAATACTCTTTATTTATACTTCTCCTTTGTCAATTTATTGTCATGTATTATACAGTATTTTTACAGTAACTTGTGTTGAATGTTTGTGACTAAATATGTTATGTTAAATAGAATATAGCTTGTAAGGTGATATTTATGTATTATAGAAGAAAGATTATACTAGTGCTTTTACAGATGTTTGATGGAAGTCTGGCCAGAATGGAATTTCAGAAGTATTTGTTTCTGCTGACAACGTTACAAGATAAGGCAGCATTCGATTTTGTACCATATAAATATGGCTGCTTTTCATTTCAATCTTATGAGGACATAGTAATAATGGCAAAACAAGGGATTTTACAAGAGAATGATCGTGATTCTAATACAATAAGAATAAATTCTTCAAAAAAAGATAGCGTGGATTATATATCAGTGTTGAAAAGTTATGACAAATACGCTTTATATAGTTTGAAAGAGAGATTTGGTAAGTTTAGCAAGAATGATTTAATTAAATATGTTTATAAGACTTACCCTTTTTATGCTATTAATAGTAAGATAGTAAATGAGCACTTGACAGAAAGCGAGATAGAAGCAGTCGTTAGATCTAGACCAATAAGCAATAGTACATGCGTGTTCACTATAGGTTATGAAGGGAAAAGTATTGATTATTACTTGAAACAGTTAATTATGAATGATATAAGGTTATTGTGTGATATTAGAAGTAACCCGATAAGCCGTAAGTGCGGATTTTCAAAAAATCAGTTAAGCAAATTTGTATCAAATGTAAAGATTAATTATATTCATTATCCTGAACTTGGTATCGATTCATCAATGAGGAAATCGCATACTACACAAAATGACTATAATGCTTTGTTTAGAACATATAGTGAGAGCATACTTCCTTCACACACTAGAACCTTAAATGATATATACTGTCATACAATAAAATATAAGCGTGTGGCTCTGACATGTTTTGAAAATGATTATCAACTGTGTCACAGGAAAATTGTTGCAAAAGAGTTGATTAACAGATACGAACTTAATATAGTAAATTTATAATAATTTGACAATGTCATATTACATATGGTTGCTATAAAAACATCTGAACCACGATTTAACGGATTAAGGGATTACCAGGATTAGTTAAAATCTTTTTCCTGTAAATCCTATAATCTGTGTAATCCTAGTTCAGACAATCCATATATTATACTTAAATATGACATTGTCAGAATAATATTAATGAAAATAAAAGTTCTAATTACTGTCAAAACTTACCCCAATATATCCCCAAAGTATGAAGAAGTAGTTTGTACTGCTGGAGTTAGAGAGGATGGATCATGGATCAGGATATATCCTATTCCTTTCAGAAAGATGGACTATGATAAACGATTTAAAAAGTACCAATGGATAGAACTTAATTTAGAGAGACGTACTGAGGATTTCAGACCTGAGAGCTATAGACCTCTAAATATTGGAGAAATTAGTTTGTTAGAAAAGATTGATACAGCTAATTATTGGCAAAAAAGAAGAGAAATTATCTTAAAGAATGAATATTATAGTTTGGATAAATTAATAAAAAATGCAAAAGATAAAAAAATTAAAAAATCTTTGGCTGTATTTAAGCCGAGAGAGATAATTGATTTCATTTATGAGGAAGTAGAAAGAGAGTGGGATAAGGATAAGGTTGAAGAATTAGAAGCCCAAACCCTTTTATTATAGTGGGGGTATTTTATCCACTATTATGGCCTAAACTGACATTGTATGATAAGGTATAACTCATAACGGGGTCAAGGGGACGAGTCCCCTTGCGAGGGGGTCTGAGGGGGAGCAGAGCTCCCCCTTCTTCTTTCTTATTTACCTTCAGGAGTGGTGTCGTCTTGAGGTTCGGCGCTGTCGGCTAGTACCAGGACGTGGTTTGACACCACCTGAAAATAGGCGTTTTCTACAGTCACACGTCCTGAGCTAGCCCCCTTTTTGTAGACGAGCGTGCCCGGCTCCAAGGTGGTTAGAAAGCTCGTGTGGCCAGGAAGTACGCCAAGCTGCCCCTCAGTTCCGGGGGCTACAACCTCATCCACTTCCTCTTTAAAAGAAAACCCAACGGGTGTTACTATCTCTAAGGTCAGAGTCTCTTTCATCTCCGTCTAGACCTGCTTGGACCAACCATACTTCTTGGCCTTCTCCTCGACCTCTTCTAACGGGCCGACCATGTAAAATGCCTGCTCAGGGATATCATCGCACTGCCCTTTTGCAATGGCATCAAACCCCTTTATAGTGTCATCGAGTTTGACATACTTGCCTGCCGTTCCGGTAAAGGTCTCTGCAACGTGAAATGGCTGACTCAAAAATCTTTGCAGCTTCCTGGCCCTTGCCACGGTGACCTTATCAGCCTCCGAGAGCTCTTCCATACCGAGGATGGCAATGATGTCTTGTAGTTCTTTGTATCTCTGCAGGATCATCTGGACATTCCTGGCGACCCTGTAGTGTTCTTCTCCGATAATCAGGGGGTCTAGGATTCTTGACGTTGAATCCAGTGTATCCACGGCTGGGTATATGCCAAGTTCTGATATCTTCCTCGATAGAACGACGGTGGCGTCGAGGTGCGTAAAGGCCGTTGCAACCGCTGGATCGGTAAGGTCGTCGGCTGGTACATATATGGCCTGCATGGAGGTAATAGAGCCTTTCTTGGTAGTCGTGATCCTCTCCTGCAGCTCACCCATGTCGGTTGCCAGGTTGGGTTGATATCCAACGGCTGAGGGCATCCTGCCTAGGAGGGCAGAGACCTCGGCTCCTGCTAGGGTGAATCTAAAGATATTATCTATAAAGAGCAGGACGTCCTGCCCCTGTTCTCTAAAATACTCGGCTGAGGTGAGGGCCGTAAGCACAACCCTGAGCCTGGCGCCGGGGGGTTCGTTCATCTGACCGTAGATGAGGGCGGCCTTGTTTATAACACCGGAGTCCATCATCTCGTGATAGAGGTCGTTACCTTCTCTTGTTCTCTCACCGACGCCTGCAAAGACCGACACACCGCCGTGTACCATTGCTATATTGTGGATCATCTCCATGATGACGACTGTCTTACCTACGCCAGCGCCGCCAAACATACCTATCTTACCGCCCTTGACAAATGGTATGAGGAGATCGAAGACCTTGACACCCGTCTCAAAGACCTGAGTTGTAGGTTCTTGTTCAACGAATGTTGGCGCCTGACGGTGTATTGACCAGTGATCTTCTGCCTGTATAGGCCCCTTTTTATCGTACGCGTGTCCTGTAACGTTTAATATCCTGCCAAGCGTGCTTTTACCAACCGGCACTGTTATGGGCTGTCCGGTATCGTTGACCTTCATGCCTCTGACCAGGCCGTCCGTTGAGGACATGGCAATGGTACGCACGGTGTTGTCTCCAAGGTGTGAGGCCACCTCAAGGGTAAGGTCTATAGCAGGTATATTCTTTATAGGGTCTGCTGGATACTCTATCTTAAGTGCGTTTAATATCTCAGGAAGTTGTCCTTCAAACACTACGTCAACTACTGCTCCAATAACCTGTGAAACACTTCCTATTTTCATGTAATCAACCTCCTAATTTACTCTTTTTATAACTTCTATATAATTAATCATGTCTAATTATTTCTCTATATATGCTTTTTGCAAAATCAAGACCAAGTTAAACCCATGTATTATTCTAAACATAAAGGGAAAGGTCTCAATTGCTTGTAATGGCAGCAGCTCCACCTACGATGTCTAGCAGTTCATTGGTGATGGAGGCCTGTCTGGCTTTGTTGTACTGCAGCGTGAGTTGTTCCAGCAACTCCTTGACGTTCTGCGTAGCGTTTTCCATAGCGACCATCCTGGCTGCCTCTTCAGACACCTGTGACTCAAGTATAGACCTGTATAGCAGGTTCTCTACATACTTAGGCAGTATGCCGTTTATTATATTTAATTCCGAGGGTTCAAACAGAAACTTAGTGTGCTCTATGGCGCCTTCGCCTTTATCTGGCGGTTCGATGGGCAACAGTCGCATCCGCTTCACTACTTGAACGAGCGTGGATTTGAATTCATTGTATACGATGACAAACTCGTCGATCCTGTCGTCAGGTCTTCCTTCTGTGTAGGAGGAGATGATTTCGTTGGCTAAATCCTGCACCTGTTTATATTTCAAGGTCTTGTAGAAGTCTACTACCGTTTTTCTTACGGGTGTACCTGTTCGATGGAAAAATTCCTTTGCTTTTTTACCTATTGTGGTCAGGCTGATCTCTGTACCTTGTCGCTTGTAGTCGATTAGGAGTCTTTGTGCATCCTTAAGTATGTTTGTGTTAAACGCTCCACACAGACCCTTGTCGCTTGTAAGCACCAACACCTCTACCCTCTTAATGGGTCTTACAGATAGCAAGGGATAGTTCTCTTTGTCATCAACTCCTGTAGAGAGGGTTGCGATCAGCGACTGCAGACTGTTCGAGTAGGGCCTGGCCATGAGCATGTTGTTTTGAGCTCTTCGCAGCTTTGATGCCGATACCATCTGCATAGCGCGGGTTATCTTGCCGGTGCTCTTTATTGATGTGATGCGTTTTCTTATGTCTCTGAGGCTTGGCATTGTTTCTTATCCAATGCTCGAAAAGGTCTTTTTAAACTCGTCAATTGCCTCTTTAAGGGCTGCCTTTAGCTCGTCCGTTAGAGTCTTTTTCTCAGATATGCCTTTTAATATCGCGTCTCTGTTTTTCTTCATAAAATGTAGAAAGGCAGTTTCAAATTCCTTTATTTTTTCTACGTTGAGATCATCAAGAAAACCCTCAGTTCCAGCAAACAGAACGGTCACCTGCTCCTCAAGGGACATTGGCATGTACTGTGTTTGCTTCAAGAGTTCGATCATCCTCTTGCCACGTTCTATCTGTGCTAGTGTTGCCTTATCCAGGTCAGTGCCAAACTGTGCAAAGGCGGCTAACTCTCGATACTGGGCCAAGTCAAGCCTCAACGTGCCAGCCACCTGTTTCATTGCCTTTGCCTGAGCTGCGCTTCCAACACGGACGTCCGATAGACCAACGTTTATGGCTGGCCTTATGCCAGCATAAAAAAGGTCTGGCTCGAGGTATATCTGACCGTCCGTTATTGAGATAACGTTGGTTGGTATGTAGGCCGATACATCACCTGCTTGTGTCTCGATTATAGGCAGTGCGGTTAATGAACCGCCTCCCAGCTCTTTAGAGAGCTTTGAAGCCCTTTCAAGGAGTCTTGAGTGTAAAAAGAACACGTCTCCTGGATAGGCCTCACGACCTGGTGGGCGTCTTAAGAGCAGTGACAACTGTCTATATGCTGCTGCCTGCTTACTGAGGTCGTCATATATTATAAGGGCATGTCTGCCTGAGTCCCTGAAGTACTCCCCCATTGCGCAGCCGCTGTAGGGTGCTATGTACTGAAGTGATGCCGGCTCACTGGCGCTTGCACATACGATTGTGGTGTGCTTGAGCGCCCCGTGCTCCTCGAGTATCTTGGCAACCCTGACGACGTTAGACATCTTCTGTCCAACGGCAACGTATATGCAAAAGACGTCCGTGTGGTTCTGGTTAATGATAGCGTCAACGGCTATTGCGGTCTTACCAGTCTGGCGGTCACCGATGATCAATTCTCTCTGCCCCCTGCCTATAGGTACCATAGCATCTATGGCCTTAAGACCTGTCTGCATAGGTTCGTGTACCGATTGCCTGTCCACTATACCAGGGGCCAGGATGTCGACCATTCTTCTCTCTTTGGTTTCGATGGGGCCTTTCCCGTCAATCGGTTGTCCGATGGCATTTACGATCCGACCTAAGAGGGCCTCTCCTACAGGCATGTCCATGATCCTGCCCGTACGTTTTACTATATCGCCCTCGTGTACAAGATTCGACTCTCCAAACAGAACGCATCCTATCGTCTCTTCTTCCAGATTGAGCGCCATACCATAGACATCGTTAGGAAACTCAAGCAATTCGCTCGACATTGCTTTTTCAAGGCCGTACACCCTGGCAATACCATCGCCGACACTTAAGACAGCGCCTATCTCACTTACGTCTATCTTTTCCTCAAACCCGTATATACATTTCTTGATCTGCGAGCTTATCTCTTCAACATTTATTTCCATCTAAATCACCTCTCTAACAGTGCTTCTCTTAATTTTGCAAGCTGCCCCTTAAGACTAACGTCAAACACATAGCCTTCAACCTTTACGACAAAGCCTCCTATAATTGCTGGGTCTATGACGTACTCTATCTCAACTTCTTTATTTAAGCGACTTTTAAGTGAATCTTTTAACCGTTCGTGCTTTTCCTTATCCAACAGTGCTGATGTTGTAACAACCGCAATTGCCATATTTTTAGCTGAGAGGTAAAACCGCATTAGGACAGTGAGTATATCTGATATCTGATCTACGTCTTTTTTCTTTATCACGTTTAAGACAAAGCTCTTACAAAGTCTTGTCAGGTTTAATTCCTTGGTGATCTGCTCGATGGCGTCCATCCTGTCCTTGTCAAAAAACATCGGGCTGCTAAAGACCGACCGCAAGCACTTATCCTTCTTAATCAGTTTATTGACTAAGGTAAGCTCATTGATAACCTTTTCTAATTCTTCTATGCTTAGTGAGTTATAGAGGGTTTGTGCATATCTCTTGGCTGCCTTGCTGCTTTTTCTCAATTCTTTGCACCAATCTTGGCTATCGCGTTGTCAAACAGATTCTGCGTCAACGCCTTGTCAATCTTTTCCTTCATGCGCTTTTCTGCAAGCTCAATGGCCTCTTCAACGGCCATGTCCTTGAGCTCTTCCTTTGCACGTTTTAGCTCAACGGCAATGTTATTCTCGCTCAACTCAATAAGTTTATCGGCATACACTTTACCTTCGCTAATCAAACGCTCTTTTTCAGCCGCGCCTAACTCCTTTGCCGAACTTATAATACGAGCAATTTCGTCGTCTTTGAGTCTTAGGTTTTCTTCTATCTCATACAATGCTTTTTCAGCAATCAGTTTAGCCTGTTTAGCCTCGTTTAGCCCAGCCTCGATCATCTCTGTTCTGCGCTTGAAAAACTCAATAGCCGGTTTTTTTAAGAAATGCAACAGTATAAACGCAAATATCGCAAAATTAACGACAAGCCAAAACCATTGCGATAGCGATGTTCCATGCCCCGTTGACTCAGAGGCATAGGCGAATGCGCTCATTGACAAAGAAGCAACTATCGTTCCGATTACCAATTGTAATTTATTCTTACTTTCTGTGTTCATAGACTAGTTTATCAATGATAACTTCTGCATAGGTATTAATCTCTGTCATCAAGGTTGATTTAACCTTTCCAACCTCGCTTGCAATCTCCTTGGCAGCGGCTGAGAACCTTTTGTTGGCCTCTTCCTGGGCCTTACCGATGATCTCTTTCTGCTTTATAAGACCTTCTTCCTTTAGTTTACTAAACTCCTTTTTAGCTAGATCGTGTGCAAAGGAAAGATCTTTCTTCAAGGATTCAATAGCTGCATCCTTCTTAACTGTCAGGGCCTTGGCCTCATTTAATGTATCTAATTTGACCTGTTCTCTTTCATGTAAGATGTTTAAGATAGGTTTGTAAAGCAAGATATTTAATACATACATCAGTATTAAAAAGTTCAATAGAAGCACAAAAAACCAACCGGTAAACTCAACCATTCAATACCTCATCAATCTTAATTTAATAATTAGAGCATAATACCACAACAGAAACATCTTGTCAAGGGGTTATTATGCACCCTATGTAACATAATTGTATGTATTTATCAGAAGTTTTATGTTATAGTAATAAGCAATGAGAGACGAAGGCAAAGAACGAATATTACAGATATTTAAGAGGCTGCTAATGTACGTGTATATATGTATAATGGGAGCCGTACCACTTACTGTTGAGCATGTAATCGAAGAGGTTTGGGCAGGTGAAGAGTCAGTAAGAAAGGATGATACTTTAAAGCCACTAGTTGAGCAGACCACACGTTACTTCAAGCCTTTGAGTCAGAGGATAATAGACGCAAAAGGTGGTGAGATAACCATAGAAAGCGGTGGCAGGGACAACCTTATCAAAGGGATGCGTGTAGAAATCTTTAGGGAGGGGGAGATGTTCTATCATCCAGTTACTAACGAGCCAGTAGGAAGATTTGAGAAAAAGGTTGGTATGGCAGAGGTCATAGACGTAAAGACAAACGCTGTAAGGGCGGCAGTTTTGGTTGGTGATCCCAAAAAGTCTGATATAGCGAGGATTTCTAGCTCTAAGAAGAAGCTGCTTTTCTATCAGTGCAAGACTATAGACTGGTATGTTGGCGATGCCTATTACAGACAACTCAAGGAAGACGGGTGTTTTGAGATGTTGGAGACGAAGATAATTAGCGATGATGTCAAAGCACTCTTGGTTGAGGCCAAAAAGGTTGATGCAGAACTGCTGACATTAGTTGATGGATTAAATGAGGGGAAAGATAAATATTTAAGGCAGAGGTTATATTGGGTATCCGACGGAAAGGAGATTTTTAACAACAAGATGAAGATAACTGAAGATTATATAAAGAGTGTCAAAACAGGTAGTGAAGCATTTGTATCGTCAGATGATACTCCGCTGCTTACTTATCAGCTCTCTACAAGTTATGACCTTATAGCTGTGGGAGATTTGTATGGCGATAAAGAAAAACAGATACTCCTCAGCGCTGGTTCTACAATAAGGGTTTTTACACCCACCGTAGATCTTCATCAGTTGTGGGCGTTTGATACAAACAAGTTTCACGATAATATATACCTGGACGTTATAGATATTGATAAGAACGGTAAGGATGAGGTGATAGTTACCTCGTTTGGCTCTGATGGTGCCTACAGCTATATATATGAGATCAAGGATAGCGGACCATCTCTTTTATGGAAGACAAAGGGGTTTCTACGTGTGATAAATGACAGGTTATTGTTTCAGGGATTCAGTGTAATAAACGGTTTTTCGGGCAGTGTTACCAATGTAGTATATGATGGCAGTTATCGTCTTGATAGTACTTTGCAACTGCCCAAAGGTGTTAATATATACGATTTTGCTATATTAACAGACAAGAGCCAAAAGCAGATTATTATGTACTACGATAAAGACAACCATGTCGTAATAGCCGACGAAAAGGGTATTGCGATGTGGAGGAGCAAAGATGACTTTGGTGGGTTCATAAAGGAATACACGGAAAGCAGCATAAAGGATGGAAGAGTAGCTGATACGATGGATTATGGTAACTGGCACATAAGCGACAGGGTTTACACAACAAAACAACAGGCCTTGGTCATTAGACGTAACCCGTTGACTGCTACGGCGCTGTCCTTAGGTTATACAAAGTCTAGTATCTTAAGCCTTTGGTGGAATGGTTCAAATGTGGATGAAAACGTATTGATAGCTAATATCGGTGGTAATATATTGGATTATGCCATAAACAAGGACAGGATATACGTATTGAACAAGCCGATGTTTGGGATGGTTGGCAAGAACATACTAAAGGGTGAAAATCCTTTTGTAACGATCCTGTCAGTGTTTCCGTTTATCTATTAAGATAATATGGATTGTCAAGAAGGAGTGCTTTTATTTGGATAATAGTATTATACCAAACCACGTAGGTATTATAATGGATGGCAACGGCAGATGGGCCAACACGAGAGGTCTTCCCAGGGTAGAAGGGCATCGGCAAGGTGTCAGACGCAGTAAGGATGTAATAAAGGCCAGTGTTGACATAGGCATAAAGATACTGACCCTATACGCTTTTTCTATAGAGAACTGGAGGAGACCGCAGAATGAGGTTGTAACACTAATGGACCTTTTCGATTTTTACCTCAAGACCGAGATAGAAGATCTAATGAGCAAGGACATTGTATTTAAGGTTATAGGCAACAGGGAGAAGCTGCCCAAGGGCATACAGTTTTTGATAAGGAACGCCGAGACCCTGACTTCTAATAACAGAGGGATGGTGCTTGCCTTAGCGGTTAGCTACGGGGGTAGAGATGAGATCATACGGACTGTGAGAAAGCTATCCTCAAGCGGCGTTGACCTAAGTACTTTGGATGAGTCCGTGTTTGAGGCTAACCTCGACACCAAGGATATGCTCCCCGTAGATCTTATAATACGCACGGGTGGGGAGAAGAGGATTAGTAATTTCCTGATATGGCAGTCGGCCTATGCTGAATTGTATTTTACCGACACCCTGTGGCCAGACTTTACTCAGGAAGAGTTCTATTCAGCTATACATAACTACAAACAAAGGGAAAGGCGTTTCGGGGCAATCCCTCAAAAGGTTACCTTGTAGATGCACCTAAAACGGCTCATTGTTGCCTCCATAGTATTACCTATTTTCTACGCATACGTAATGTATTTACCTAAGATTTTTTTACTCTTGCTCATGTGTATGATATCCTTTATCAGTCAGGTAGAGTTTTTAGCTATGTATAAGGTTAAGGAGTATCAGAGGTATTTTTTTTCACTCTTAGGGATTTTACCTATAAGTCTGACATATAAGCTCAACGATATCCCAATATCACTGATTGTAGTGATGATTGCAGTAGTGTTGGTTAGCAGGCTTTTTGTTAGGAAGTATCCTGAAAATGCTTTGATGGACGTTGCTCCCTATATCGTCAGCTATTTCTACATACCAGTTATGCTTAGTTATTTTATGAAACTAGTATTTATAGGACCTCAGATGATCATATTCCTTTGTTTTGTCATATGGGGGGCCGATAGTTTTGCATTATACGTCGGTAAATTCATGGGAAGACGGAAGTTGTACAAACAGATGAGTCCAAATAAGACTATAGAAGGGGCAATCGCTGCTATTTTAGGAGCTGTTATATGTTCCTTGCTCTTGAAGGCTTATTTTGCTATAAATATGTCTTTTGAAAAAGCATGTGTTATTGGTTTTATACTAGGACTAGTTGGTATCGTTGGGGACCTTGTAGAGTCTATGTTTAAACGGGATGCTAAGGTAAAGGATTCAGGTGCTCTATTACCAGGACATGGCGGTATACTCGACAAAATAGACGGTATGTTGTTTTCTGCCCCAGCGCTCTATTATCTCCTTATTATGTTTACGCACCGATAGGAGATGTTGTACAAAGATACATGACAAGACAATAATACGGAGGCAAGGAGGCTGCACAACAATCGTTTATATAAGAAGTGAGGTTTTTATTTGAAACATGTAGCAATATTAGGTTCAACTGGTTCAATAGGAAAGAGTACATTAGCCTTTATAGGTAAGAACAGGGACAGGTTTAATGTCGTTGGACTTACAGCCAATAGGAGCATAGAGACGCTAAAGCGCCAGATTGTAGAGTTCAGTCCAGATGTAGTGGCCGTTGCACAAGAGGCTGAGGCAAGGCAGCTTGCACAGTGGGTGACTGAAGTTAGAGGTACGGTCTCTGGTACGACCAAAGTACAGGTGTTAAGCGGTGAAGATGGGGTTTGCGCTGTTGCCTCGTATGACAAGGCGGAGTTCGTTATCTCCTCGATAGTCGGTTCGTCGGGGTTGAGACCAACGCTTGCTGCTATAAGAGCCAAAAAGCATATAGGGTTGGCCAACAAGGAGACTCTAGTAATGGCCGGAGATATTGTAATGGCAGAGGCAAGGAGACACAACGTCAAACTGTTTCCCGTTGACAGTGAACATAGCGCCATCTTTCAATGTCTTGAGGGTCGCTGCCTCAGTGATGTCAGGAGGTTGATCCTGACGGCCTCAGGAGGGCCCTTTTTTGGCAGGACTACGTTGGAGTTGGAGAACGTCTCACTCGATGACGCCCTCAAGCATCCAAGCTGGTCTATGGGCAGCAAGATAACCGTTGATTCAGCTACGCTGATGAACAAAGGCTTGGAGGTAATAGAGGCGCACTATTTGTTTGGGCTGGGGCCTGACAGGATAGATGTCATTGTTCATCCACAGAGCATTGTCCACTCCCTAGTGGAGTTTATCGATGGTGCGCTCCTTGCTCAGTTGTCGCTGCCGGATATGAAGGGGCCGATAGCCTATGCCCTAACTTATCCAGAGCGGTTGCCGGGGGTGATCGACAGGTGTTTTCTGGAGGATATACGCACATTAAACTTTCATCCCCCTGACAGAGAGACCTTCCCTTGTTTGACTTATGCCTATGATGCACTCAGGGAAGGGGGTACGATGCCAATAGTGTTAAATGCTGCAAATGAGGCGGCGGTTGCCCTGTTTATCAGCGGCATAATTAAATTTAACCAGATACCCGTGATTTTACGTGATGTGATGTCAAGACATAAAACCATTGCTTGCAACGACATTGATACCATCTTTGAAGTAGACGGATGGGCCAGGTCAGCTATTTC
>PEAB01000007.1:49044-74992 GCA_002753395.1 Nitrospirae bacterium MYbinv3
ATGGGGGGTAAGAATTATGACTGCATTGTATGCAATTTTGTTGATAGGGATATTAATATTCGTTCACGAGCTTGGGCATTTTCTCTTTGCCAAACTTGTAGGGATAAAGGTATTGAAGTTTTCTCTTGGACTTGGGCCAACACTCATAAGCCGGAAAGTCGGTGAGACTACGTATCAGTTATCGGCCTTTCCTATAGGTGGATTTGTTAAGATGCACGGCGAGGACCAGGATCAGGAGACGGAGTCCGGTGAGTTAGAGGAGATGGAGCGGGCGTTTGTATCGCAGTCAGTATTCAAGCGTTTTTTGGTTGTTAGTGCCGGCTCATTGTTTAACATCTTCTTTGCAGTCTTTTTGTTTTCTATTGTGTTTATGGTTGGTGTGCCAAGGATGAAGGCGGTAATTGGGGATGTGCTGCCAGATTCACCTGCCAAGTCGGCTGACTTAAGGAAGGGCGATGTTGTTACGAGTGTTGATGGTGTGGAAATCAAGCACTGGGACGATCTGACGGATATAATTCATAAAAGCGCTGGCAGGAGCTTGACAGTTACTGTTAAAACTGGCGCTGAGAGCAGAGTCACACATGTAATCCCGCAGAAAAAAACAACCAAGAACCTCTTTGGTGAAGACACTGAGGTCGGATTGATCGGCATTTCACCAAGTGGCGACTCGGAGATAGAGAGTTATGGGATATTTAAGTCAACCTACCTAGGCTTTAAAAAGACCTATGAGGTCGTTGCCTTGACCCTTGTCTCAGTAGTAAAGATAGTACAGCGGGTGGTACCGGCTGATACTATTGGGGGGCCAATAATGATATTTCAGTTAGCGGGTAAGCAGGCAACGTCAGGGTTTGTTCACTTTATAACGTTTATGGCCGTTATAAGCATAAATCTTGGTGTGTTTAATCTCTTCCCCATCCCCATATTAGATGGCGGTCATGTGGTGTACCTTGCCATAGAGGCGATCAGGAAGAAGCCGTTAAGTGTGCAGGTGATGTCGATTACACAGAAGGTAGGGCTTGCCTTTTTGTTGCTGCTGATGGTTTATGCCGTCTACAATGATGTGTTGAGGCTGTTTTCAAAGTCCCCTATGCCCTTTTAAAAAGTATGGCCAATTATATAGACATAAGGATTTACTACGAGGATACGGACTGTGGCGGGGTTGTGTACTATGGTAAGTACCTCTCTTACCTTGAGCGTGCAAGAACTGAGTATCTTGAAGAAAGAGGCATTATACTAACAACTTTGATGCAACAGGGACTACAATTTGTGGTTGTACATGTAGACATACGATATCATAGTCCAGCCAAGTATGCCGACATTATCTCTGTTCACTCAGAGGTTGACTCTGTAAACATTGCCTCTATTGTCTTCAAACACAAGATAGCACAAAAGGGTTCCGGCGCCTTAATTGCCTCTTCTCAGGTGAAGCTTGCCGTTGTAGACAGATCTATGAAATTGGCACGCCTTACCCCTGAGATGGTTGAGCTCCTTGGGCGCCGTTAGTAACTTAGTAGTTAGTGCAGAACCTTTGTAAGGTAGCTATATACGCTAGCGTTAGTTAAGATAACTGCTATTATTAGGATGATTGCAGTTATTCTAAAACGACGGCGTAGCCTCTTGATATCGCCTAAGAGTTGTTCCTTGACCCTTTGGATCTCGGCTCTGAGTTCGATCTCAACCCTCTTGATCTCTGCGTCGAGTCGTGCCGCTTCTGATTTCTCTACATTGCCTGATAACATCTCGTGCCTCAGGTGTTGCAGCTCTTCAGTAGTTACTCCATCTTTCCTACACTTTTCAACCATTGATATGATAGTATCAACGTTTATGTTACTTTCGCTGTCGCCTACCTTGTCTTTAAGCATTTTGTATATGTCTACTGCTTGTACCATTAATCATTATACCATAGTGTAAAATCGTTTGCAAGTGGGGATCTAGAGAAGTTAGAAGGGGGAGCTCTGCTCCCCCTCAGACCCCTTCGCAAGGGGACTGGTCCCCTTGACCCCGTAAAGACCGAGCGTTGCTGCTTAAGATGTTATCTACGTGCATCTACATAATGCTTAAGTCAACAGCATTAGGGGTTAGGGGAGGGTGTTAAGTTTACTGTCACCACTACTTGTGCAGGACTACCCAAGTGTTTATGATGCTGGCATCTATTTTGCTAACAATAGATGTATGTTAAGAAAATGTTTAAGGAGGAGTTATAGATGAATCTAACACCCAACGCCATTAAGGTGCTCGAAAAGAGGTACTTGAAGAAAGACGAAGCTGGTGTACCCGTGGAGACGCCTGAGGATTTATTTAGGAGGATAGCTAAGTTTGTTGCGTCGGCAGAGTTGGTTTATGGCAAAGGGGGTTCGGAGTTGGAGGCCTTAGAGGGTGAGTTTTACGACCTGATGACGTCATTGAGTTTTCTGCCCAACAGCCCTACCCTTATGAATGCGGGCAGACGCCTGGGACAGTTAAGTGCCTGCTTTGTCTTGCCTGTTGAGGACTCAATGGAAAGCATATTTGAGGCCGTCAAAAATGCGGCACTGATACATAAATCCGGCGGTGGAACGGGCTTTAGCTTCTCGCGACTGAGACCAAGAGGCGACATGGTAGGCTCTACGAAGGGGGTTTCCTCTGGCCCCGTATCTTTTATGAACGTTTTTGATACAGCTACGGAGGCAGTCAAACAGGGGGGGACGCGAAGGGGGGCAAACATGGCCATACTCAGGGTCGATCACCCGGATATCCATGACTTTATTACCTGTAAGGTCAACAGCGAACGGCTCAACAACTTCAACATATCCGTGGCGCTCACTAAGCAGTTTATGAATGCCTTAGAGGCAAATGGTCAGTATGAGCTGATAAACCCGCGCACTGGCAAGGTGGTCAAGGCCCTTGATGCGTTAAACGTCTTCGATACCATCGTAAAGCACGCATGGAAAAACGGTGAACCAGGGATCGTCTTCCTTGACAGGTTAAACCAGGCAAATCCAACTCCATTATTGGGTGAGATAGAGTCGACCAATCCCTGTGGTGAACAGCCGCTCCTGCCCTTTGAGTCGTGTAATTTAGGCTCTATCAACCTTGCAAAGATAGTAAGATCTGCTGTTGGAACCGCTCATGGACAGTCTGTAGGGAGCTTTGAGGTGGACTATCAGCGTTTGAGGGAGATCACACACAAGGCAGTACATTTTCTAGATAACATAATAGACCTCAACAAGTACCCGCTAAAGGCAATTGAGGACATGACCAAGGGCAACAGAAAGATTGGGCTGGGCGTGATGGGCTGGGCCGACATGCTTTTACAGTTAAGGATACCATATAATTCTGAGAGGGCTTTAAGGTTAGCTGAGGAGATTATGCAACTCATCAGAGAGGAGGGCAGAAACGCCTCTGAGGCTCTTGCTCACGAGCGAGGTACATTTCCCAACTACAAGGACAGCATCTACGACGGCAGCAAAAGGCTGCGCAACGCAACCATAACCACGATAGCTCCGACAGGGACGTTGTCCATCATAGCCGGTTGTTCATCGGGGATAGAGCCGTTATTTGCGGTATGTTATGTTCGTAATGTCCTGGAAGGTACAAAGCTGATCGAGGTAAACCCACATTTTGAGTCTGTAGCTAAGGAGCAGGGATTCTACAGCAAGGAGTTGATGCAGGAAATCGCAGGCAGTCCTTCCATTGCCACGATGCCTTCAATCCCGAAGGCGGTGAGAGAGCATTTCGTAACAGCTCACGACATATCGCCAGAGTATCACATAAGGATGCAGGCCGCCTTTCAAAAGCATGTCGACAATGCCGTCTCAAAGACGGTTAATTTTTCTTCGAGTGCCACGGTTGAGGACGTAAAACAGGTTTATACACTTGCTTATAAGTTAGGATGCAAGGGTGTAACAGTCTATAGGGACGGCTCCAGGGAATCCCAGGTGCTATCAACGCAGAAGGCCCCTGCCACTACTGAGGTAAAGAAGGTCGCTGTCGAGCCTGCCCAGGTTGTCCCGGCAAAGACGACAAAGCTCATGCCACGCAAGCGCCCTAGTCTCATCAGGGGCGCCACGGCTGCTATGCAAACAGGCTGTGGAAACATCTATGTTACGGTAAACGTAGACGAAAACGGCGTGCCCTTTGAGGTCTTTAATCACATAGGGAAGGCGGGAGGTTGTGCTGCCAGTCAGTCGGAGGCGATAGGTAGACTCGTTTCGCTTGCCCTGCGGACAAACATCGTTGTAGATGAGGTGATAAAGCAGTTGAAGGGTATTTCGTGTCATCAGCCCATCTGGACCAGCGGCGGGAAGATATCTTCTTGTGCCGACGCTATAGCCAAGGCCATCGAGCAATACAACGTCGAGGGGCATGATGAAAGGACTAACGGCAGCGCCACAGGTGTCTCAGTCTACAACGGTAAGGCAAATGGCAACGGTACAACGTATGTCGAAAACATGATAGTGGGCGCCTGTCCAGAGTGCGGCGGCTGTGTTGAGCATGAGGGTGGCTGCTCCGTCTGTCACGACTGCGGATTCACGAAATGTGAGTAGTACTACAGGTCTGTAGGGGTACAATAGAAGGGAGGTCTTTGCCCTCCCTCAGACCCACCCACAAGGGGACCAGTCCCCTTGACCTCATATATATACTTTTTTACCGTGAATTTCTTATACACCCTGTATAAGTTTTGCAAAGGTAGAGAAGTCGCTACTTAGAATTTATAAGAGTCTACGTTCCAAAGTATAGCTTATTATCTGAGATGAACTTTTTCAACGGGGTCCTGCCTATTTTTGTCACGCACTATTAAAGTAAGACCAAGTTCAACATATCTGTTCTTTATTATGGCAGGATGTCTTCCTAAATCATCAAAATTACCACTAATGTCTGTAAAACTATAAACTGCTGTAATGAGTGGAGTATCATCAACATTACCAAGTGAAGAGCCAACTAAACTAGCTAGTGGTGTAAGAGCATCTATTATTATAGTGCTACCACCAGTAATTGTACTTTTTATAGTTGCTAAAATGTTTCTATAATCGTCTGTGCCTTTAAGTTGTGTTAGAGTATTTCCAAGGTCTCTAATCCCGTCGTTACTTTTTATTACTGAAATCAAAGTATGTATCTGACCAGGTGCTCTAGAACCACTATCGTCTTTCCAATAATAAATTGTTCTATCAACAGGGAGTTGTTCGTTGTCATCTACGTCAGCAAAACCTTTTACAGTAAAAGTTGATAGTTCTTGAGATACGTCATCTATTGCCAATACAAGGAAATACAAATCAGAGTATCTGATAAACGGCCATATATGTGCTTGTTTATTGTCAATGATAAAAATGTTGGATAACCTAACTTCTAAACCAGTTAACTTATCTGATGTTGGTATCCCTAGAGCAGAAAAACGACGTGATGTAGAACTATCTGTGTTGGGTAGACTTGTCTTTCCAACATATACATCTGAAAATTTGATTTCCATAGTACACCTTCCATTTAAAACTATAGCTTAAATAAGCTATTAGGTAGAATCTTTATCTTTGTAGTTTAGTTTATATCCGCGTATAACAAAGTACTATTACAGATACATACTGTTTAGTATAAATAAAAATGACAACTAAATCCAGTGAAGTATGCTTTACATATTGGGTTAATTTTGTGAACTTTACTTCACATGTGAGATAATTTATGTGAATTCTACTTCACATAATAACAATTTCAGTGTTGAATTACATTTCATAAGTACCCGTATTTAAATGTATTATTACCCTCTCACCCTAATAAGAAGGAATGCAATCGCAAAGGGGGGGGGTAAAAATACCTCATAGGAATAAACTTAAAATATTTTTTAAATAGGAAAAATTGCTGAAGTAGTCATCATATAATATCTATGGTCATAAGAATTGTCCATTATAGTAAATGTTAGGTGCATAAGAAAAACAAGGGAACTAAGTTTATTTACAGGGTCAAGGGGACTGGTCCCCTTGTGGAAGGGTCTAGGGAGGGCAAAGCCCTCCTTATTCATTTTCATAGCCTTAAGTCAACAGCATTAGGTCTGAGGGGAGGGGTTACGAACCCCTGCGACAGTGGGCAGAGCCTCCCCTTCTTCGTCACTTAAGGCGTAAGGGAAGCCCGCTGACGATTAGGTATGCCTCATCTGAGACCGCAGCTACCGACTGATTGAGCAGGCCGGCGTGATCGCGAAAGCACCTTGAAAGCGCATTATCCGGCACTATCCCCATCCCAACCTCGTTGGACACCACAAAGATATCTACGACGCTCTTGATTTGCTCCAACACTGATACAAACCCAACGATGACCTCCTCTACCAAATATGCAGACTCGGAAAGCATTACGTTCGTTAGCCAGATCGTCAGACAATCAATTAATATAACGTCATAGGCGCCTTTAACGCCTTCAATGACACTCGTTAGATGAAAGGGTTCCTCTATCGTCTCCCACATCGCAACACGTTCCTTCTTGTGCGCTGCAATACGAGACCTCATCTCGTCGTCTATAGGGACGGCTGTGGCGATAAAAACCCTCCTGCCTTTAAGAGACTCTGCCCTCAACCTGGCAAAGGTGCTCTTGCCGCTTTTTGAACCGCCCGTTACAAAAAAAAGGCTCACACCTAGTAACCACGTGGAGTGATAAGAAAGTCGTTGATATGCAGGGTCTGCGAGTTACCAACTATTACCGTTGTGTGCATGTCTATGTCGTAATCCAACATCCGGCTCAGATCGGTTATCACCACTGTCTCATCAACCCGCATGGCTCCCTTAACGATCCCAACAGGAGTGGTCTCTGCCCTGTATTGCAGGATAACTTCTCGCGCGGAATTGATGTGTGTACTCCTGCCCTTGCTCTTAGGGTTATATAAGACGATGACAAAATCGGCGCTTGCGGCGGCATGAAGCCGCTTTTCTATAAGCTCCCACGGTGTGAGCCTGTCTGAGAGACTTATGCTGGCAAAGTCGTGCATAAGGGGAGCCCCTAACTTAGCGGCACTGGCACACAGTGCGGGCACACCTGGGATGATCTCCACATCTACGTCCTGCCTGCCGTTAAGAAGCTCCAGGATTAGCCCAGCCATCGCATATATCCCAGGGTCACCGCTGCTGACAACCGCCACATTCTTACCATGTAGCGCTAAATCTATCGCCGCAAGACACCTCTGCCGCTCCTGCGTCATCGCGTTAGAAAACACCTCTTTGCCACCAATAAGCTCTCCGATAAGCCCGATATAAGTGTTGTAGCCCACTACACAGTCAGACTGCCTTATCGCCTCAACGGCACGCTGTGTCATGTGCTCAACAGCACCGGGGCCGATGCCAACTACACATAACCTACCCTTGTTTTTCTTGGAACTCTCCATCGTATAACCTCGATCGTTTTGTGATATCAGACCTAAGCGCCTCTCCTACGAGGATGAGGGCTGTCTTTGTAATACCTGCCTCCTTTACTGTACTGGCAATCGTCTGTAGCGTTGCCGCAAACACCCTCTGCTGTGGCCACGAGGCCTTTTCGACAACAACAACGGGGGTGTCTGCTGGATAGGCAGTTGATAGCTCTGAGACAACGTTGTCTATATGTGCAATGCTCAGAAATATGGCCATCGTTGCTTCGTGTGCTGCAAGTGAGGCAAGTCTCTCACCTGTCGGAACTGGTGTTTTACCCTCTATGCGTGTGATTATGACACTCTGGCTGACCTCTGGGATGGTCAACTCCTGCCTTATGGCTGCCGCCGCCGCACCAACAGAAGAGACACCAGGGACGACCTCAAAAGCGATCCCCTCTGCCCTCAGACGGTGTATCTGCTCTGATATGGCGCTGTAAAAGGTCGTATCACCGCTGTGCAGTCGTACAACCATCTTACCCTCCCTTGTGGCGTCCACCATCGTACCAACTATCTCCTCAAGGGTCATGTGCGCCGAGTTATAAGTCTCAGCCTTCAGTTCCGTAACAAGGACGGGATTTATAAGGCTTCCGGCATAGATAACCACCTCAGCCTCATTCAGCAGTCTGCGCCCCTTGAGGGTTATTAGCTCTGGATCACCAGGCCCCGCTCCAACAAAATATACAATACCACTATCCTTCATCATACCTCCTTATGAAAGAAGGGGGCGGCGTTGCCCCTCCTTAGACCCCACTACAAGGGGGCCAGCCCCCCATTGAGCCAGGGGGTCGCTGCCCCCTTGACCCCATTATTTTTCATTACACCAAATGTTTTGTACACCCGATATTGGCCACTTGAAATAGTACTAACGTTTCAAGATGGTTGTCTTTCAAGATACTCTTCAAAAAGGTCATCTGCGAACTTGATATGTTTAGTATAATCGTTGTCATGTTTAATAAAACCATTTAAGATAACAGGTTTACCAGAAGTATCTTTAGCAAACAGGATACGAATCTTTCCATGCTGGCCTTGTGCATTTCCAAAACGGATCTCCTTCATGTTTGAAAATCGAGGACCATCAAGAGTATCAATATTTGGACGACCGAAATTGAAGTTGTTTTCGTGGCAAACCTTTAACTTGTTCCTGATTTTATATCTATCTTCTTTTCCGCAGATGTTATACCAAGATAGAAAGTTTTCTGTCAAATAAGAGTCAGGAGCACAATCAAGTATGCTTCCTTCCATAGCCTTCAAGATGTGTTTTGCATGTACTACTATTGATATATTATCTACATCAACCTTTGTTGGGCTATACCCTTCTTCATTGTTGTAGTAAAATTCAACTTTAGAAGATTGCCAGAATTCGTCAATAGCCATACTAAGCATAATACCGTTCTTATACAAAGCCAGACTGAATATATCTAAGTTCTCGTTATATGGACGATCTTTAAAAAAGGAAGAGAGCTTAGACAATTCAATTAAATCATCATCAGAGATATAGTCAAGAAAAGACGCTTTATCTTCTATCTGAGTTATAAATAAATAAAGCTCCCTTTCATGATTCCTTATTATTCCTTTAAAATTAGCATATGTAAAGCTCTCAGCCAAGTTAATGTCATCAGGGTTATCTGTATCAAAATAGAACTCAAACCTATCTTCATCTTGGTTTAAGTGCAGAACTCCCTGAAATGCCTCGATTAATAATTCGCATGCAGTGCTTTGATCAGCGGCGGGTGTGCTTAGGTGGTTGAACATAAGTGAATAGTCCATAAATCTACCTCTTGGCTAGTCTAGCGCTGTTGTGCATTGGCTGATCAAAGAAGCCTTTAGGCCAGAAGTCGAGCTTGCCATTTGGATAAATCTTGGGCGTTTCAACAATTGTATTTCTCTCTTTATCTAAAGAGAAATAATGAAACGTTGCCATATCTGACGGCAACTCCTTATCTTTGACTGCTATCCGTATACCATCCATGACGTGCTCGCTGTGAGTCTCCACTATGACCTGAACACCGGAGGCAGCAGCTAAGGCAATCAATCGTCCAATAGAGGTCTGGGCTTTTGGATGTAGATGGGCCTCTGGATTTTCCAACAGGACTAGAACTCCGTTAGCGTCCTTTAACATTTGCCCTTCACTATCTTCCCATTGTGCTGCCATCCCCAAAAGGGAAACAATAACGGGAAGGGTATAGCTCAAACCAAACCCCGTATTTGGCGGCCGGAAGTCGTTGATCTCTGCATAAGCTATGTCTCTTTTCTTATCTGTCGAGTGTTTAAATGTTACATAAGGGGAAATCTCTTTAAGCCACGCGCGTACATTAAATAACAGAGTCTCCCCCTCGGTGTTTGGATGACAAAGCCGCTGAGGTACAATGTCGTTCTCGTGACTTGATAGAAAATCTATTACGTATTCACCATACCTGCCTACATGTTTACCTATGTGAGACAACTCGATTGCAGCATTATACATGGGCTGATAAACTCGAGGTCCCCACCTATCTGCGCTTAAATAACTCAAGAATGGTAATTGTGGCTGATTCTGTTCGAATGAGTTTATTCTCGGTTGTAAAGTATCTGTAAAATTTATAGTCATCTCAAACGTTTGCCCATTTTTAATCTTACAGGAAATCTTTATAGGTTCAGCCGTGTCAACATTTATGTTTTTCATATCTATTAACTCACCATGATCGTATAGGGTTGGCCATCCGCGTAATATCCATTTCCATAGCATCCGCAATGCCTGTATAACACTGCTTTTACCTGAGTTGTTAAGGCCAGCTAGTAACGTCATTGGTAATATAGACAACGTTTTATCACGAAATGATTTAAAATTAACTAGGCTGATTTCACTTAGCATGTTTTCTTATCTCCTTAACTGCTAATATTTCTGTCATAATTTTCTTTAAATCAATGTAACGCCTATGAACTGAATTATACATCCAACTATATCGTGAAATATAGAGATAAAACTCTTGTTCATTTAATATTTTATGATATTCCTCTAAAAAAGTTGTCTTTTTACTTTTTACAGTATTGAATTCATCTTCATTTAGGTCAGCAAGCAGATTTCCCCAGACTTCAAATAATGTCTTATTAATGTGAGATCGCCTGTTGTTAGCATAGGAACTTCTAAAAGTATGAACTCCAAAAAGCTCAAATGCACGTCTCATTCCCACAATAAAACGGTTTTTTAATTTATCTATATCTTTGAAACGTATTTCTGGTAATTGTTCTAGAGACTTAGCTTGATTTTTAAATATTTTCTTGAGTTCTTTTTCCTCTAAATCTGGCATTATGTTGATGATTCGCATTGTATCGCTTATAAAGTCATCCATATTAGACGTCTTTGGATAACTTTCATAACTGCGCACTGAAAAGGCGAGAAAACGTAGAACCAGTTCCCTTGCAGCCATACGACTATCATCTACAGAATTACCAGTAGCTTGCTTAAACTCCTCTGTTGCCACTAATTCTTCTAATAACTTTGTTGACTTCCCATGATATAAAGCATGTTTTATCTCTTGTGAAGTTAAGGGCATTCCTCCTGTATTAATGCGCTTAAAAATATTTCTTTTAACTTCCTCAGGTGTTCCTGGATTTATTATTGTAAAATTAAATTGTGTCTCTAATATTCGATTCTTAAGAAAATCTGGTAACTGATTAAAAGTGAAATTATTGTAATCATCTCCCCAAAATTCAAGAGAAACTAACCGTAATCCATTACCACGGTCTGCTTCCTGCTTTGCTTGCATATATGTATTGCCAAGTACAAACTCTTTGACCGTGGTTAAACGCTGTAGACCATCAACAACATCCCAGTTGCCTTTTACATCAGAAGATACATAAAACATTGGTATAGGTATCTTGAGCATTAAGGACTCAATGAGCTGACTTTTTTGGGTAGCTCCCCAGACCTCATTCCTCTGAAAAGCAGGAGCCAAACGTATAGAACCTTGTATTAATCGACGTGTAATAGTTTCTAATGGGAAAACTTTTGTGTCAATAGAAATCTGCTCAGGATCAAAAGGTTCCTGCCTGCTTATCTCTTCTTCTGCCTCTACACCACTAGGACGACCGTCAGCAGCCAACTCCTCGCGATAGCCCTTATCTTGTTCATCAATCATAATTTCATTCTCTTGTCTAATATGGTCATCAGATATTTATGATTAAAAGTCTAACATATTCCTGATAAGCTTATATAAGCCAGCATAGATAATGGGTTCATAAGAAAAACAGGGGAGTAAGTATATAATGGGGGTCAAGGGGACTGGTCCCCTTGCGTGGTGGTCTGAGGGGGAGCAGAGTTCCCCCTTCTATTCCGATCCGGTGCAGATACTACAATGATATGTATGCCGCAGTCGACGGCGGTTCTGACTTTTTCGTAAAAGCCGCCCTCCTTCCCCGACCTCTTTGTTACAATGCAGTCTATGTTGTACTGCCGTATGATGGCAGTGTTGATCTCATACGAAAACGGTCCGTGCATGGCTATGATGTTCTGGCTCCTGAGACCAGCCTCAAAACATTTTCTAAGGGACTGCTCAAAGGGCAACACCCTTACAAATACCTCTACACCCGTATGTGGGGGGAAGTCCTTTAAAAAACCAAGCTCCTTGCTTCCAGTCGTAAACAGAGGCCGTTTAATCGAAAGCCCAATGATAGCACGTACAGCCTCATTCAGAGAAGATACGGCTACGAGCCTATCATACTCAAACTCCGTGTCAATCTCAGTGTTCCTTATCTTTGAGACGTACTCAACACCAAGCTCACCGCACACGGCCTGTGCTACGTTTGTTATGACGTGAGCGTATGGGTGGGTGCAGTCGATGACCCTGGTGATGTTGTTGCTTACGATAAACCGCTTGAGTGATTCGTTTGTGAAGTTTTCAAGGATGGCTCTTGAACCAAACTTCTCCCTAAACAACCGGTGACCGTAGGCAGTGGCCGTGGAGACGTAGTAATCTACGCCCTTTAGTTCCAGCTCTCTGGCAGTGGTTATGCCCTCGGTCGTACCACCCAAAACGAGCACTGTTCCTTTGCTGCTGCCAAGTGTCCCGTCATCCTCCCTAATGGAGGTCTTAAGCGAGGACTCGTCATCGAAGAGACACTCCTTTGCTATAGCCACTGTTACGCCATTATACACCGTTCGCGGCAATAGAAGTTGCATGTTTCTTCCAGCCAGCATCGCACAGGGCTGCGCTATCCCGTGTACCCCTATTGACCTGTAGACCATCTCTGATCTAAACGATGAGGGATTATTGACATAGTAAAGCTCTATAGCCTCCTTAGGTATAAACACGCAGTTGACCCCTAAGTTGGCCGCAGCATCTAGCAGACCCTGCTCTTGACGCTTGATCCAAGCACTAGCAATGCAGCTCAGATCGCTGATCTTGATGCCCACATCGATACAGGCCTTGGTGACGGCATCAAGGATAGCCTCTTTTGATGCACCTGCACGACAGCCCACGCCGCACGTGTAGAGCCTGCAGGCCTCCGAGGCCGTCGTTATCACCGGCTGCGCCCCCGTGATTGAGCCTATCAGACATGCCAGGGTATTAGCGCCCCCCTCATGCCCTGAGAGCGTACTTATGACAAACCTGCCTGCCTCATCCAAGGTGACAACGGCAGGGTCTGTGTGCTTGTCCTTTAAGAGCGGGGCTATGACCCTGTTTACAATCCCTAAGGACATGATAAAGACAAACCTCTTGTACCGTCCAAATATCTCCTGTATATGATCAGAGAGCGAATAAAAGGGGGTTGGCTTAAACGACTCTGACTCGATAAAGCAGCCGGCCTTGAGGTGTAGTTCTCCGCCCGTCTGCTCGGCTATGACCCTGGCCAACCCTATACACCGCTGTGTTATGCCGATGATAGTTAGATCGCTGGCTTGAGTAACAGGACTATCTGCTTTGTCCATTCTTTTAACCCCTTAACATCCTCTATACAATTGATCTCTGTAATGTCTTCGTCCTCCAATGTGAGGTTTTGGCAAACATAGACCCTTCTATTGTCTTTGAACAGACCGACAGCATCAAGGCGGCGCAGAAGCTCGGCGGCATTGTTTAC
The DNA here is from genome assembly GCA_002753395.1 of Nitrospirae bacterium MYbinv3. Lineage (GTDB taxonomy): Bacteria > Nitrospirota > Thermodesulfovibrionia > Thermodesulfovibrionales > Magnetobacteriaceae > Magnetobacterium. The sequence goes on from PEAB01000007.1 coordinate 62,465, forward strand.
CTTATCGCAGAGTATAACGGCCTTTTCAGCGGCGATTATCTCATCCAGGCCGCTGATCTCTCTGCCATGAAACGAAAATGCCTTGACGTTTGTCCAGGCTTCCTTGATCTTGGCAAAACCTACCTGTATGCTTGATACTCCTGGTATGATCTCCTTGATAGCATCTCTGCCATAAAGCACGATGATCTTCTGCGTTAGGCTAAAGATGCCTGCATCGCCGGTGACGAGCACGCCGACCTCTTGTCCCTCGTGCATTCCGATCAGCTTGAGGATCTTGTCTATCTTACTTTCTTCGTACATGATTTTACAGTTTGAGGTATCGACGGCGCCAAGCTGGAGCGCCGTTCCTATTAGTACCTCACTGGCACTTGCCTTTCTGTGAGCCAGGAGTGTCATAAAATCGGCGCTGCCTGGTCCTGAACTTATTACGGTTATCTTGTGCATTGTCCTCCATGTCCTATCAGACGCTTTCCCATGTCAAAGAGATAGACCTCAACGCTGTCGAATGTAAACTCGCCCTTGAGACTGTCTGCGATCTTTGAGGCGAGGTCTGAAAATCCGATTGCGTATGTGCCCTCCTGGATGATCTCTTCAACGGTGTTAAATGTTGCGGGTACTCCTAAAAAGTCGCTTATAAAGTCAACGGCGGCGGGTGACCTGCTTGAGTGCGTATCGAGGTATCCCATAAGCACCTTTGCTAGTTTCCCCGGATGGCCGCCAATCACAACACGGTTTAATCCCTTCTGTTTGGCATATGACATGGCATAGCCTATATAGTTACTAAATTGTACGACCCTGATATTGCCAAGTGTTACCTTGAGGGCGTCCTCACCAATACCCCCAGGTGCGAAATATGACGTGTGTCTGTCCTGCTCAAAGGAGACGTCTATCTCACATTTGATGGTGGCCTTGATAGCCTCTGTGCTCATAGGTCTGACGATGCCTGTGGTTCCAAGTATTGAGATGCCGTCAACGATGCCAAGTCGTGGATTAACTGTACGCCTTGCACAGTCAATCCCGCGCGGGATAACGATCTCTACCTCGACCCCGCCATCATGGATGATCTCCCTGACGGCATTGGTTATCATTCGCATGGGTGTTGGATTGATTGCAGCTCGACCGACAGCGACCTGCAGACCCGGCCTGGTGACCCTTCCCACGCCGCAGCCGCCCTCTACGCGCACGCCCAGGTCTGAGCCGCATAGAGCAACACGCGCCAGAACCTCAATACCGTTTGTGACGTCTGGGTCGTCTCCAGCGTCCTTTATCACACCCATGTACGCAGTCGAGGCATCGTGGACATTCACGTCTAAGAACCGACCCTCCGGTAGTTTAACGCTGACCGAGTCAGGGGGGTTGCCGGTTAAGAGCCTTACGGCTGAGGCCTTTGCTGCCGCTGCGGCTGCGGTGCCCGTGGTGAATCCGGTTCTCAAACCACTCATGGCTGCTTTCCACTTTTACACGTGTGTATAAGAAAAACACTAGCTGTTTTGGAATAGAATGGAGGGCTTTGCCTCTGCCGCAGGGGTTCGCAACCCCCTCCCTCAGACCCACCCACAAGGGGAGGGGTGAGGCACCCCGGCCACAAAGAAGTCCCCTTGACCCCATTATATACCCACGAGAAGTTTATACGCATCTTTTACTCTTGATAATCGCTATAGAGAGGTAGCCGGCCTCAGTGGGGGGGGTAACGGTCTTTAGGTCGTAGATGGTCTCCTCTGACAGCCCTATGCGTTGTGCCAAAAGAGCCGTATCAGGGGTTGTCTGTCTAACGGCCTCCAAGAGGACGTCTAAAGACTTACCCACCTTCATAAAGACGGTGCTGTGGTGTCTGTGGATGAGTGCAGCTATCTCGTCGGCGGTCTTTGGGAGTTCGTAGACGCCAAAGTCCTCACCCTTCTGGCATAGAGCGATACCTGCTAAGGACGTAGCCGCGTTTATGGAGCTTATACCGGGGACGTGTCTGACCTCAACGCCAAGCTGCTGGAGTTCGTGTGTTATGTAGATAGACGTACTGAATATGGTTGGGTCACCCATAGTTACGTAGGCTACGGTGGAACCAGCATCGAGCATCGACTTTAGCGTCTGGGCAAGCTCTTGATAGCGTCTCTCGAGCTCCTGCCGCTTGTTGTTCATTGGAAAGTAGTAAGTCTGTATCTTTTCCAGGGCGACATAGTTTAGCACGATGTCCTTGGCGATGCTCCTGCCAAGCTCATCTGATTGTGGCACGACCACTACGTCTGAGCGTGCCATGATATTCTGCGCCTTGACCGTGATCAGTTCAGGGTCGCCTGGGCCTAGGCCGATTGAATAAATGATCCCGTTTGATTCTTTGTCTTTCATGTCCATAAATGTTTATCCATCATTAGTAACTTATGCTAGGCAAAAGTGCGATAAAGTATCTGTATCGTTATCATAACATAATTGTACCTTTAACCACTAAACGTCTTTTTGATTACTTCACTGTTCGCAATCTGTTCCAGCGCCTCTTCAGACGATAGAGACTCATCTGAGTCATCAAGAGCAAGAATGTAATCAATCTTATCCTTAGATCCCATAGTTTTTATCGTTTTATCCCACGGGTGATTGGGCAGGTGTGATGCCTCTGATATATCTTCAGCCTTTGCGTCCTTGCAGCTTACAGTTTAGTTATACCACAATTCTTTGTCTTTGTTAAAAAGTAGACGCTTGCGTTGACTAGCTTTTCTCTGTTGTGGCTAATCAGCATAAAGACCTCTTTTCATGATAACCTTGTCCATTCCTAAGACTCTACCCTCTTTTATTATAGCATATGGGATGGTGTTGTAGAAGGCTGTTGCCAGGGCGCGTTTAAATTTGACGTGTTGTTAGTTGCATTAGGGACTGTCTGAACAAGGATTACACGGATGAAAGGATTTACAGAAAGAGAGCTGACATGATCCTGACAATCCTTAAATCCGTTAAATCGAGGTTCAGACATCTTTAATTACTGAGACTGGAGTGTGAATTGTCGATGTACTCGCTCCAGATCACAGTTTATGATTTCCTCTTTACCTTACGCATCAAGACAATGCTTGAAAGTGCCATAAGGATGATTATCCCATACACGTTGAGTGTTAGCACTGTAGCTACATCTTGGACAAAGGCCACGGGGTCTACAATCGTTCCATTAACCGTCAAGTCATTATCTCCTATAGCCCCGTCTATCAGGTGAAGGATAACGATCTTCTGCCCTTGCACGACATTGACCTCACCGCAAGGCTTGTTGCTCACACTCTTGTTGCAGGTGAAGTTATACCAATGAGATGTGGTATTGTCTGAGGGAGTCGGCCCGTACTTAAAGACCCGATTGACGGTTACCGTCTGCGGGAGGTAGAAGGTAATATGGGTGTCGACGTTTGGCTACACGTTTGTCAGGGTGAAGGGAATCGTGCCTAGCGGTAAGCGTCCGCTGTTGCCAGTGCTTAGATTGAGTCCATTTGAACTCGTTCCAGTGCAGTCCACGCTCCAGCCAGTGAAGGTCGAACCGGAGTCTGCTGTTGCGGTCAGGGTCACGGACGCGCCTGTAGCAAAGGCGGCAGAGCACGTTGAACCACAGTTGAGCCCAGCCGGTGAACTTGTCACCGACCCCAAGCCTGTACCAGAGATTGAAATGGCCAGATTGGCCGAAGGACTAACCTGCCCACCTCTAACTGGCCAAACATAGTAGTAGCCTGGATTGCCGTTGGTTTCCACCCCGCCACCTAACATACCAATATACCATGCGACGGAAGTATAAGCAGCGGTGGCAGTAGACGATCAGTAGTCCCTCAACAATACATTGGCAAAGGGATGACCAGATGGAAGCGGTGGGTAATATATTCCATAGCTGAGTAAACTAAATGACTATTTTCTGTTTGGCAGCCGCCAGTCGGTATAACCATACGTACCGACCCCGGTGTTCGTTGACGCGACATAGTTCATGGCTTACTGCCATGACCCTCCATGATAATCATAATAACCCGGAAGGTTGGCGTTTTTAGTCCACATCATACAGTGAGGTTGTCGGTGACCGTCTGATCGCCGTTGTCGGTAAACCGCAGATTAGGCCAGGCCACACCCGCCTTGAACACGCCGTCATCACCCGCATAGTAGCTCGTTGTCTGCCCCATCTGCGGCAGGCTGACGGTTCCGGCCATCAGCATTGCCACTGGCACCAGCACCAGGACGATTATAATCGTAACCATTTTTGTTGTGACCAATAACTCTTTACCTGTTCTAACCATACCTTTCTTCTCCTTTAGGTTTACGGTTTATATTTATGGTAAAAATGTCTGAACCACGATTTAACGGATTAAGGGATTGTCAGGATTATGTTCAAAAGGCTTTATGTCTTTTCTTGTAAATCCTTTTATCTGTGTAATCCTAGTTCAGACAATCCCTATGTTTAATTAAATACGATTCCCCTTTACCCTGGTACCTGCTTTTTCCGTTAGCTTATAGCTCATCCAACATCTTGCTAAGTAACGGTTTGATTGAAGGCAGGCTGGTTTTTATAGCAGACCATAACAGTTCATACTCCACACCGAAATAGAGATGCACCAGTTTGTCCCTCATCCTTGCCATCTCTTTCCAAGGTATCTCAGGATATCTGGCCTTTAGATCTTTAGGGATATTCTTTGTCGCCTCTCCGATATTTTCAAACCTCTTTATCACGGCATCTGATGTCTTGATGTCATTCTTAAAGTCCTCCATCTCCATGCCAGCCACGAACTGCTCTATAAGCTCTATGGATTCAATGATGTCTTCGAGGTAAAGGGTATAGTCTCTCATATGTAGATAGTATCCTTCATGACGGCATCTCTGATTTTGCTCTTGATGGTATCGCATGACACAACATAGGCATTTCTGTTGAACTTTTCCTCAAGAAAGATTTCAAGACCCATCCAGTTAAACAGGTCAGCCTTTTCCGTAAAGTCCACGAGGACGTCGATATCGCTATTGTCATTATCATCACCCCTGGCGACCGAACCAAAAATCCCAAGTATCCGAGCATTGTATCTTATGAGCGACTCTTCCGCTACTGATGTCAATACCTCAATCACACTTTCTTTCGTCATATCCTTCACCTCCAAGAAGAAAAAAGAAAAAGACAGAAGGAAGGGCTTTGCCTACTGCCGCAGGGGTTCGCAACCCCCTCCCTCAGACCCACCCACAAGGGGACCAGTCCCTTGACCCCATTATTTTCAATCTTAATTCATCTTTATGCCTCTACTCTTTTAAGTGTCCAGATGGCGGTTATAAAGAAGATTATACAATATATAAGCAGTACATAGATATAACCGTATTGGACAGCGCCGCCGGTCAGGGTGGCCCTTATGACCTTGGTGGAGTAGGTCAGGGGCAGGGCGAGCACCAGGTATTTAAAGGCTGTAGGCAGTTTATCTACGGGGAAGAACGTCCCACACAGGAAGATCATTGGTGTGATGACAAAGCTCGTAACGAGGTTCTGACCAGAGTGGTCTTGTACCAGCATAGATGTAGTTACGGCCAATGCGGAGAAGATAAAGGCGTGCATGGCAAGGGCTATGAAGAACACCGGATTGAGGATCAACTGTACACCAAAGAGGAGTGTATAGATGAAGATTATCAAGGTGCTGAGGAATCCTCTGAACATCCCAAAGATGGTAAGGCCAAGGACGACCTCATACTCAGAGACGGGTGCGATCAGGTATTCGTCGAAGGTATGGAAGTAGAATCTTGCAATGTTTATCTCTGCCGATATGGCAAAGCACTGATTGAGTGAGTTCATTGCGATAAGGCCTGGCACGAGGAATGATATATAGGGCAGGTCTCCGACGTTGACCTGTCTTCCAAGGCCCCAGCCAAAGGCGATCAGAAACAAGAGTGGGGGCACGGAGGAAGAGATTATTTGTTTGACTGCCCGTTTTCTAAAGACGGTGTATTCTCTGTAGAGTACTGCCTTGAGGCCGTTAAGCATCGATCCTCCTGCCTGTGAGTTTTAGGAATACGTCTTCGAGGGTTACCTCTCTGATCTTGCATGTCTCTTGACATTCTTTGAGTGAGGCCAACGCCTCGTTTCGGGTTTCAAAGAAGCGTTCTTCGATACCTTCTTGTTTGAATACCTCAAGGACGTATCTGCCCATGTCTTTTTTTAAAGTGTCGGGTACGCCCTCGGCGATGATGCGGCCTTTGTTTATGATCAGAACCCGTTTGCACAGTCTCTCAGCCTCTTCTATGTAGTGGGTGGTCAGGAGTATAGTGGTATTTTTGACCTGGTTGACCTTGAGGATGTAGTCCCAGATGTCTCGCCTGATCTGAGGGTCGAGACCGACAGTTGGTTCGTCCAGGAAGAGTAACTTGGGTTCGTGCAAGAGTGCCCTTGCGATCACGAGTCGTCTCATAGTGCCGCCTGAGAACGTCTTGACCTGGCGGTGTGTGTAGTTGATAAGATCGGCGAATTCTAGTGCGATCATTATCTTTTCGTTTGTAGAGTCGTCTTTGACGTTGTAGAGGAGTGCGTGGTGGTACATATTTTCGTAGGCGGTGAGATCTCTATCGAGGTTGTTGATCTGTGGTACGCATCCTATGACGCCCTTGGCGAATCTCTGGTTTGAGTGGAAGTCTAGTCCGAAGTAGGTGATGCTGCCATCAGTTGGTTTAGTGAGGCCGGATAGCATCTTGATGGTGGTGGTCTTACCAGCGCCGTTTGGGCCAAGCAGTCCAACGAACTCGCCTGTATGAAAAGAGAGGTCGATGCCGTCCACTGCGGTGGTTTTGCCGTAGGACTTCCTTAGATTTGTCGTCTTAAGAACGATATCTTTTACCATCTTGACTAGGAATATACATTAAACAATGGACAAATCTCAATCCCCCACCCTGTCCTTTTAAAACGTTCCACGTGGAACATATATTTACGGGGTCAAGTGGACTGACCAGCGACCGTAGTGAGCGGGCTGATCAATGAGCGTAGCGCTTGTGGGTGGGTCTGAGGGATAATGCTGTTGACTTAAGTATGTAAAGATGCAAAAAAAATAGAGAGGGCTTTGCCCTCCCTATTCATCTTCCCAGCCTCTTAGAAAATTCCTTGACAAGCGTATAAAAAACCTATATACTTATTGTTTGAAGGAACGTGATTCCTTGAACAAAAACAGAAAGAGGGGGTAGGGAATTGTATGCTTTAGGTACTCACCTTTTGGTTGAATTGAGGGATTGTAACATGAGCAAGTTGATGGATTTACAAGAAGTAACGAATGCAATGGTAGGCGCGGCTAAGGAAGCAAAGGCAACAGTAGTTGATGTGTCTTTTCACGAGTTTAATCCCTTTGGGATTAGCGGTATGGTCATAATCGCTGAATCACATCTTTCAATCCACACGTGGCCTGAATATAGATATGCGGCAGTAGATATATTCACCTGCGGAGACGTCATAGACCCCGACACAGCCGCCAATTATCTTATCAGAAGGTTTGACTCAAAGAATCCCTCTATTGTCGAGATGAAGAGAGGACTCCTTTCTTGCGACAATGTTAGACTTCCACACAAGGTATGTTCAGATGATGTCCGGTTTGCTGTCAATGCTTAATTCAATGCTCAGGTCAAGACCGGCGGTCATTGGTGCGGTTCAATGGGCTACCTGCAGCTTGCTGCTGCTAAAACGATATCTTTTTATCAAGACACTAAGGCTTTAAAAAGCCTGGTCTGAAGGCTTATTTAATTAAGTTAAACATTCCGTAAAAACACTAGCTGCAATTAAACAAAAGGAAAAAGTATGATGAAGGCTAAAAGTTTTTTGAAAATATTTCTTTTGCAGACCTGTATCCTTGCCTACCTTGTCAACTCATTATATGCTGCGGGTACGCCTAATCCAAACCCACCAACTACTCCAACAAGGTTGATCTTTATACACCACTCCACAGGAGAAAACTGGCTTAACGACGAAAACGGTACACTTGGCCTCGCACTGCGCAACAACAACTACTACACCAGCGACACAAACTACGGCTGGGGACCTAATACCATCGGGGATTACACTGACATAGGCCACTGGTGGCTGTGGTTTAGAGGCAGCAACAGCCCTTCTATTCTAAACAGCCTCTACAACGAAGATCAACAACATGCCTCGTACTCACGCCTGTCAAATGCACCAGATGGTCAGAACGAGATTATCATGTTCAAGTCGTGCTTTCCTAACTCTGCTCTCTCTGGCAACATCAACGACCCTGTCCCTGCTATAGACACTAACCAGCTAAGAGGTCAGGACAGCGGCTCAGAGCATATGACCTTAGCAAATGCAAAGGGTATCTACTTAGATATCCTCAAGTATTTTGCTACGCGTCAGGACAAGCTCTTTGTCGTCATCACTGCCCCGCCATTGAGCGATCCAACCTATTCTTCCAACGCGCGGTCATTTAACCAGTGGCTGTACAACGACTGGCTCAAAGACTACCCATACCACAACGTGGCCGTCTTTGACTTCTACAACGTCTTAACGACCAACGGCGGGAGCGCTAACGTCAACGACCTCACTTACGAAACAGGCAATCACCACCGCTGGTACAACAACACCGTCCAGCACAAGATTGACGGCGATGACGATGGCAACCCCAACATCGCCGAGTATCCATCTGAAGACGACCATCCAAGCATGGCTGGCAATCTAAAGGCCACAGGTGAGTACCTGCCCATACTAAATATCTACTACAACTGCTGGAAAAATACAGGTGGATGTCCAAACACAAAAACCACGCCTCCCTTGAGTCTTGACGTAAAGGTGAATAATTCCGATGGGCCACTTACAGTAAGCTCAACGGACAGTCTGAATATTACGGTTAGTCTCAATGCAGGTAGCAGCCTCAACGTCAATGCCGACTGGTGGGTTGCGGCTAATACGCCATCGGGATGGTATTACTACGTTTATCCTACAACATGGCGCATTGCAACGAGTATAGATTCGTTCTTGCCAGCCCACCAGGGACCCCTGTTTGACCTGCCTCAGGTACAGCTCCCCACAACTGGGTTGAGCATAGCCCCTGGAACCTACACCTTCTACTTTGCCATAGATACAGCCATGAACGGTTATGTGGACTTCGATCACTTAACCGCCGACGGTGTGTTGGTTGAAGTGAAGTAAGAAGAAAAGAAGGGGAGGCTCTGCCTGTGGTACACTGTACTTAGAGGGTTGTCGATGACCGTAAAACAACTGGATAAGTGTAGTTTTGACGAACTTAAAGAACTTGGTGCCGGTGTTCCGGCTCCTGAGGGTGTTGCTTTGCTTTATCGTCAAGCGTTCAGGGATTTTGGTGCTCAATCGCTGTAGAGTATTTTTAGACTTTCAGATAAAATTCATGGGAACAATGATATATCTTAATGGGGTCAAGGGGACTGGTCCCTTTGTGGGTGGGTCTGAGGGAGGGCAAAGCCCTCCATTCTTACTTTTATATCGGAGGTATGATTTTGCATATTACTAAGATTAAGCGTTTTTCTCAGGGTGAGCTTATTGACAGGTTAAGACGGGTCACGCTGCTTACGGATAAGAGTGTGTACCCTTATAAGGATGCTTATATATCATTGGAGCGTATCTCTGCCGATAGTCTTATGCCGGCTCAGTACTACGTTTGTTCGGAGATATTGAAGGAGGTAAGGCAACTCAAGTGGGCATTGCAGGCCGAGGGCGTTGACATGTTTGGCCTCGATGGCTACGTAAAAATGTGGATTGATGGCGAGGATGCACCGGTTGACCTGTTGCCGGTTATTGTTGAAGAATCGATAGAGAACAACGGCTCTGTGGTCAACATAATTAACGATGGGATGCACCGCTGCTGTGTTGCTCGTCTGGACTGGTTGATCCCGCAGGTGGTGTTTGTCAGGGGGGTACCAAAGGGGCTGCCTTACTATGCCTATCCTATACCTGGCGGCTGGGATAAGGTAAGTATCGTTGACAGCCTTAGCGATGGATTTTTAAAGAAATGGCACCGCATAAAGGACTATAAAAGCCTATACAGGAACTTTAACTCGGCTTTCGATAATGTTGGAAAACCACGCGGGACAGACTGTGCTGACAGAAAGAAATGAGTTTCAGCCCTTATACTTTAAGGACTCGCTTGATATCATAAACCCGCACGGCTGCATAGGGGTTGTCACGCTATGGTCGCAGAGGGAATGGGTGATCAGACGGTTTAAGGAATGTGGCTTAGACCTTGCCCCAGAGAGTTCGCCCATCGCTGTATTTGGTAACCTGTATGGAAACGGCCTCAAGCACCTGATCGTAAACCTCCTGTACAACCCGCAGATCACACATCTTGTGGTGTGCGGCAACAACCGCTCTGGTTCTTTACAGGAGATGGAGGGGTTTTTTAAGGATGGCGTTGAGGTGCATGAAACATTAGGGGTGAGACACAACAGAGTAATAGGGACTAACCGTCTGATCGATGTGCGATTGTCGCCGGGGCTTTTCAAGCGCCCCCCACAGGTGGTCTCACTTGGAGACGTCGCAGGGGTTGACTTTGATAAGAGACTAAGGGCGTTCTTCCACTTTCCGTTCCAGATCGCTCAAGATGAGATACCCGAAAGAATAAAGATCGAGTTGACTGAGCCAGAGGTGGCCTCCTTTCCGTGTAATCACAGAGGGTTTACGATCATCAAGAACACCCCTTTGGAGGCATGGAAGGAGCTTATCTTTTGTCTGCACCGCTTTGCCCCCGTTGTCAATTTAGGTCCAAGAAAGGGGTGCAGAAAGGAGCTCCAAAACGTTAAGGTGGTTGTGGAAAGACCCGCCGAGGAACCTGCCGGTATCCTTGTAAAGTACGGGTTTGATATAGAGGCGTTTCATCAGTATCAGGAGAGGCTCTTGAGTGCGGAGCTAAGAGCAGATGAACCATACAATTACGGCAATCGAATAAATGCCTACTTTGGCGTTGACGCCATATCTGTGTGCATAGGGAAGCTCAGAGCCAACAGTCAGGACAGGGGCGCCTTCATAAGCCTGTGGGATGGGCGCTCAGACCTTACCTCTGATGTGAGCACTCCTTGCATGGTGTCTATCTTCCTAAGGGTATTTGAGGGCAGCCTGACGCTGACAGCCACCTTCAGGGTTCACAACGCAGTGGATGCGTGGCTGCAAAACTTCTACGGTCTGATAAGACTCCAGGAGGTCATATGCAGAGCTATAGATGTTCCCTCTGGCGCTATTACAGTAATCAGTCACTCTGTAGGTACCAACACTGCTGATTACGAGCGGGTGTTAGGGGTCATCAAGGAGAAAGAGAAGCGGTTTGAGTTTAGCCCAGACCCCCACGGGCAATTCAGCATAAGCGTGGAGGAGGGGGTCATCATCGTAAAGCACCTCTACGAGGGTAACGTCATCAACCAGTACATGAGCAAAAAGGCTGAGCGTATCCAGTACGAACTAAAGCGCGACCGCGCTATATCAGACATAGGCCATGCTATCTACATTGGGAGACAACTAGAGAGGGCTGAAAGCTGCCTGTTAAGCGGCAAACCCTTTGTGGTTTCCTAAGCTGGAGAATGCTAATATAGCTGCAATAAAAAATGTTTGAACCACGATTTAACGGATTAAGGGATTACCAGGATTAATTAAAATCTTTTCCTGTAAATCCTTCTGAGACGTTAAACTCTATAGTAGCCGCTCATAGCCTTGTTTCACCTTATGCAACTGACCACCGTAATGTGTGATGACAGGTGAACCTGTAATTTTAAAATTGCATCATCTTCACATATAACGTTCTTCTTATGTGAAGAACATTTTTCTTGACACCAATACACCACACTATAAAATACACTATATACCCTACAAAAAATACAGCGTTTAATGTATTGCATTATAGTCTCAATACCGTGTATCATTCGACTGTATATTCACCTGGTGGTGTCAAGTTAAGGGGATAATGGATCTTCTTTACTATAGTTTTGTATTTTATGGATTCCTGCTCAGGTAAGGGGCAGGAATAGAGGGGCTAAATACGCCATTTACTGTCATTCCCACGAAAGTGGGAATCCATAGTCTTGAAACCATAAAAATTTTTACCATGTTTTTTAAAGAGGATACGAAGTGATCAAGGATGCCTGATTTAGGAAGGGAGCAGACCCAAATATGTATGCTATCTGTAAGTAACAATATGGTATACTTGTCAATTTTTGATAAAGAGGCAATAACAATGAAGGAGAGAAAGCTAAGAGAGACGATAGAAAAAACGGCAGATAAGCGCTTGATATGGCACGTTGCTTGCTCTCTCTCTCTCTCTCTCTCTCTCTCTCTCAACGCAACCCTGCTTACACGCCTACTTAGTTTTTCATCGGAGCTGCTGCACCACCATCTTTTTTTAAACATCATCTTTCAGGTAAAATATAGAAGGAGAGATTTATGTTCAATCTAAATCTAACAAGTTTTAGTCTAAACGATATGATAAAATGCGGAGCCTCTTGCAAAACTCCTAAACGAAAGAAGTTTTAGCTCTCCTTATGATAAAATAAGTTTCCCAAACTTAAATCGATAAGGAGAGCATCATGTTAAGAGAGAGTATATCATGG
>PEAB01000074.1 GCA_002753395.1 Nitrospirae bacterium MYbinv3
TATACTCTCTCTTAACATGATGCTCTCCTTATCGATTTAAGTTTGGGAAACTTATTTTATCATAAGGAGAGCTAAAACTTCTTTCGTTTAGGAGTTTTGCAAGAGGCTCAATTAAAAAGATAAGCTATAATCTCCATACATTTCCTTTACAGTTTTCTTGAAATTCTCAACTGAACCATTATGATTTTTTAAAAACCAACTGATATGATTCAATAAGTATTCCCTTCGAATATTGATATTTCGTAAATCCAAAGGTACTCGTTCCATGCGCGGATCTATGCTATCAAAACCTTTAAAAGGTTTACTTAATCTTTCGCGTGTCATTTCTATATATGAGGGGTTTAATTCAAATCCGATACAGTTTCTATTTAATTGTTGACAAACCCGTAATGTGGTTCCACTTCCTGAAAATGGGTCAAGCACTAAATCGTTTTCATTTGATGAGACAAGTACCATCCTTTCAAGCAATCCTTCAGGTTTTTGTGATGGATGAGCCTGCCTATTTGTATTACAGTAATGCACATGTGAGAACTCCCACACATCACCAGGATTAGCGCCCCTCATATTATTTCTTTCTCTATAGTATTTCTGAGGGACTCTAACTGCATCGAGATTGAATGTAAAATCCTCAGATTTATTAAACATCAATATATCATCATGCCGGGGTGAAAATCCAACCGTCTTGCCCATACCTTGTGTATAATGCCAACAAATCCAACTGTTAAAATACATATTTAGTTCCCGCTCCAATACGGCATACAGGTAGGAAATGAACCGTACCCCCATAAAAACATATATCGTTCCAGAACTTTTCAATACCCTGTAAGCATCGGATAGCCAACTTCTTGAGAAGTTTAAATATTCTTCAAAACCTTTTAGGTCGTGATTGTTTCCATAATCTTTGCCTAAATTATAAGGAGGATCTGCAATAATCAAATCCACACTATTATCTTTCTGTCCCTTAAACAGTTGTACAGCATCACCTTGTTGTATATTAAGGTTTGTCATTTTTTATTCAAGCAAATTTTTTAGCATAACGATACCAACCCTCAAAGCCAGTTCTTGAAGAAATACATTTTTTATCTAACATTTGGCAAAATTCCCAAACAGTCATGTTTTGCCTAGAAACATAATGTATATCTCTTACTTGTAGTTGTCCACTACCCAATGCAGGATTATAAGAAATGTCAGATTCGGATATGTACTTTATATCATAAGCATTGAGGCCAACTACTTCCATTATCCCTATCATCATTTGCGTTTCAATGTCTTTTTGGCTATACACTTTATGCTTGATAGATAAAACTATTAAAAATATAATCAGGGTCTTTTAGATAGGCAGTCCTAATGCGAGCAAAGGAGGTATCCTCTTAAAAAAACATGGTAAATTTATTTTTATGGTTTCAAGACATGGATTCCCACTTTCGTGGGAATGACAGTAATAGGCCAAGTATGTCATTCCACAGCCTGCCCCTGGCTTGAACAGGGGTAAGCAGGAATCCAGAAAGCTTAAAAACATAATTACCATGAAATATAAAGAAGATACATATTGTTTAACACCCATATTATCTTCATTCGCTATCTTTCTTACTGACCAGATTTTCGTATTTCTACATCCTTATATTTAATAAACCACATGGGTGAGATCGTTGTCAAGGGATAGCTGCTTCCTTCGTAATAGTTCAGTATACGATTGAAACATGTGTATAAACATCGATATAATGGGGTCAAGGGGACTGGTCCCCTTGTAGGAGGGTCTGAGGGGGGACAAAGTCCCCCCTTCTATTTCTACTTTACACTTGCTGCTTCCTCCGTCTTTGTATTTATGAGTGAGTTTGTGGCATAATGGTATAGAATTATATGTCTTGTAAGATATTGATAAGGGGAGTGAACTGGATAGGAGATGCGGTGATGACCATGCCTGCTATCAAGGCGGTGAGGGAGAGCTTCAGTGACTACGATATAGCCCTGCTGGTCAACAGTAGGGTGCTACCCCTGTTTGCGGCCGACCCAAACTTAAATACCCTAATTGAGTATAAGGACTCCTACAGGGACATCTTAGGCAGGGTCAAACTTGCCAACACCCTTAAAGTCGATAAATACTCCCTTGCCATCCTCTTGCAAAACGCCTTTGACGCCGCCATTATCACCTTCCTTGCCGGTATCAAGGAGAGGGTTGGTTACGACAGAGACGCCAGGGGATTCCTCCTGACAACAGCCATACCAATAAGGGCAGAAACCCTTAGGATGCACCAGATACGTTACTACCTAAACATCTTAGAGAGATTCAACATTGATGCCCCCTACAACCTGCCCTGGACCTACCTGCTGCAGGAGGAAAGGCTTACGGCAAGAGGGCTTTTCTCTAACCTAAGGCGGCCTATTATTGGTATCAATCCGGGAGCCACCTATGGATCTGCCAAGAGATGGCCGCCACGTGCATTTGCCGAGGTTATCAGAGGGGTTTTAGCTGAGCTGGGTGGCAGTGCGGTGCTCTTTGGCTCCGCAAACGAGTTGTGGTTATCCCAACAGATAGAGGAGACTATAGATACCTCAGATACAGGTTTATTAACCCCTGAGACCTACATCAACCTCTGTGGCAAGACATCACTACGGCAGCTTAGTGCCTGCATCTCAGAGTGTGACCTCTTGGTGACAAACGATTCTGGCCCCATGCATATTGCCTACAGCGTTGCAACACCCATAGTGGCCATATTTGGTTCAACCGACCCAGCTCTAACCGGCCCTCCTGAGACCTCGCGTGAGCTTTACTCAGGGTTTAGGAAGTCCGTTATAAGAACAAACATTGCCTGCGCACCGTGTTTTAAGAGGACATGCCGGTATGGTCATATCAAGTGTATGACTGACATAGACGCTCAGGAGGTTCTTTCAGCGATAAAGGCTCTATTGCCTGATAAAAAGGCGGTATTTTTCGATAGAGACGGCACGCTCTGTAGAGATGCGCACTATCTTAGCAGATTTGAAGATTTCAGCGTGTATCCAGAGACCGAAGGTATCAGAGCGCTTAAAGATAAAGGCTATATGCTTATAGGCATATCAAATCAATCCGGTATAGCCAGGGGCATCATACAGGATGGGTTTGTCAGGGAGGTAAACAAGGTTTTTACCGATAAATATGGCTTTGAGGACTTCTACTACTGCCCTCACCATCAAAGTCAGCATTGTCCGTGCAGGAAGCCTTCGCCCGGGATGCTGTACAAGGCGCGTGCAGAACACGGTATAGATTTAAAAAAGTCTTTCTTTGTGGGCGATTCAAACAGCGATATGCTTGTTGCACAGGCTGTTGGTGCTCGCCCTATATTCCTGGTTAACGAAAAACACTCCTTGACCGTAGAGGGTGTTAATACCATCAGGAATCTTAAAGAGCTACATGATATAATCAATTAAAGGAGAACATATAATGAAGCAGATTACTTTAAATATAGAGGGAATGAGCTGTCATCACTGTGTTGCGAGGGTCAAGAAGGCGATAGACGCTCTCTCTGGTGTCTTGTCCTCTGAGGTCGACGTAGGGCGCGCAACAGTAGAGGTAGACGCGGCTAAGGTCACTGGAGAAAGACTTCGTAAGGCAATCGAGGAGGCAGGTTATACGGTAAAGTGAGGGCGCTTATCCAACGGGTCAAAGAGGCGGCTCTTTACGTTGACGGCGTCCTAAGGGCCTCCATCGGCAAGGGTATCGTCGTCTTTCTGTGTGTTGAGAAGGGCGATACTGATACAAACATGGAGTATGTGTTAAAAAAGGTCATAAGTCTGAGGATCTTTGATGATGCTGAAGGCAAAATGAACCTCTCGCTTAAGGATGTGGGTGGGGCTTTGCTTGTTGTGTCACAGTTTACCCTTGCCTCTGATTGTCGCAAGGGCAACCGTCCATCGTTTGATATGGCCGAGGCTCCTCAGAAGGCCAATGAGATGTATGAGAGGTTTATAGCACGCGCAAGAGGAGAAGGGGTGAGTACGTTAAGTGGTGTGTTTGCCGCCTACATGCAGGTGTCTCTCACCAATGATGGTCCGGTTACGTTTATGATAGATTCCAGAGGGTAGGCACGTATTTTGATAAAACAAGATGTATTCTCTTTAAAAAGCAGGGTAAAAATGTTTATGGTTTCAAGACTATGGATTCCCGCTTTCGTGGGAATGACAGTAATGAGCGTTTTCCAAATATGTCATTCTGCAGCCTGCCTCTGGCTTGAACAGGGGTAAGCAGGAATCCAGAGAGTGTAAAAGCATAGTTACCATGAAATATAAAAAAGATACAGCAAATTAAGGAAGATTAGCAATGGATAAACCGTTTTCTATCGGTGTAGACCTCGGAGGGACAAACCTTCGTGTGGCGTCAGTGACGAGAGATGGCAGGATAATTGAAAAAATAAAGATATCTTCTACTGGTGATATCGTCAACAGCCTTATAACCTGCATAGACAGGGTATTTTCAAGTGACATCAAAGGTATAGGCTTGGCAATAGCCGGTGTTATTGATGTAGAGAACAAGAGCATCACGTCATGTCCAAACCTCAGGATATTGGAAGATATGGAGATAGTTAAAATCATAAGTACGAGATTTAACGTACCGGTTTTTTTGGAAAACGATGCTTATGTGGCAACCCTTGGAGAGAGCGTTGCGGGTGTGGGCAGGCAGTTTAACAGCTTTGTACTTCTGACCCTAGGTACAGGGATAGGAGGGGGGGTTATATACAACAAAAGCCCGTTAAAGATAGCCGCTGAGTTAGGTCACATAATTGTAGAGGTTGGTGGCAGGCGATGCGGTTGTGGCAGTTTAGGATGTCTGGAGGCACAGGCCTCAGCGAGGGCGATGGTTGAGATCGCCACAGAGGGTATCAAAGGTGGCCGGGCGACAGTGATGATGGGTCATGCAGGTGGCCAGTATCATACCGTCTTACCCGCAGATATATATAAGTACGCCCTTGAGGGTGACACCTTTGCCATAGAGATATTAAAGAACGCTGGACGATACCTTGGGGCTGGCATTGCCAGTTTTATCAGCATATTCAGTCCACAAGCTGTAATCCTCACGGGAGGCCTTACAGGGGCATGGGATATCTACGTGCAGGAGGCTATAAAATTAGCGTCTGAGAACTCCTTTAAGGAGCTTTTTGCGAAGACTCAGATAATACGCTCATCCCTTGGCGACGACGCCGGTCTGATAGGGGCCGCATGTCTGACGTACAGCAAATAATGATAAAGAAGGGGGAACTCTGCTCCCTAATGCTGTTGACTTAAGGTTGTGAAGATGAAAATAAGGAGGGCTAAGCCCTCCCTTCTCTTCCCTCTTCTCCCTCCCCCTTTCCTTCTTACCCTACGACGTCCAGGTGCCTGACCCTGAAGCTGACCCCCAGTCTGCTTGCTATGGCCTGACACTTATTTACATCTACGCCCTCCGTATCAACAACCGTCAGCGTGACGACTGATATATAATGCCGAGCCTCCTTGACGAAATCCAAAAGGCCATCGTAGGCGCCCTTAAAGACTGGCTTACAGAGTCTCTCATACGTCTGGGCATCCTGGGCATTGAGGCTTATGCAGATATGATCGACAAGTCCAGAGAGTTCGGGTAAAATATTTCGTTTATGAACAAGATTGCCAAGACCGTTTGTGTTTACCCTTACTGTACCCCCTCTTGCTTTAACGTCCCTTGCAACATCCTTAACCGTTTCAAGGCGTATGAGAGGCTCGCCGTAGCCACAAAAAACAACCTCCTTGTGAATAAGAGGGTTGCCAATGGCGGCGATAATTTCTTCTGCCTCTGGCTCTCGAACAAGCCTCATGTTGTGCCCTTTTACAAAGTCCTTCTTGTAGCGGATGCAGAATGCACACTCATTTGTGCAGCGGTTTGTCACGTTTATGTAGAGCGAGTCCCGTATCTTGTATGTTATAACGCCAGTAGAGGCAACGTCGCCGATGCGAAAGAGTCTCTTGGCATTGCAGGTGGTTATGCGTATAACATCCTGCAGCGATATACCGCGCACCTGGGCCACAACCTCGGCCGTGTACCTCAGAAACGACGGCTCGTTGCGTTTGCCTCTAAAGGGCAGTGGTGCCAGGTAGGGGGCGTCGGTCTCAATCATAAGGAGATCATCGGGCACCATCTGAAGTACCTCCCTGAGTTGTTGAGCCTTCTTAAACGTGACCACACCTGAAAACGATATGTACAGCCCCTGAGCAACCAGAACGTCGGCCATGTGAAGGTCGCCAGAAAAACAATGAAGCACAGCATCCTTGAGATCATGTTTCTTGATAAGCTCAAGAGTGTCTTCTTTTGCCTCCCTGCTGTGTATGACAAGGGGCAGGGTGACCTCTGAGGCAAGCTCTATATGCCGCGCAAAGACCTCCCTCTGTATTTGTCGCGGCGAGTGGTCGTAGTGGTAGTCCAGACCCGTCTCACCGACGGCGACTACTTTATCATTGGAACAAAGGGTTTTTAGGGCGTCATAGGTATTGATCGTGAAGGTAGAGGCGCTATGAGGATGTATTCCGGCTGTGGCATAAACATAAGGGTATGTCTTTGCAAGCCCTATGGCTTCCTTTGAGCTTTCAAGGTCGGTCCCGATCGTTATCATCGCCTCTGTACCAGAGTCCTTTGCCCTGCGGATACAGACGTCCCTGTCGGCGTCAAACTGCTTCATGTCGAGATGACAATGAGAGTCTATCACGTTTTAATCTCAACCCTCCTTAACTCAATGTAGTACCTCATGATACATGCAGCTACAAAGGTCATGTACAGGCCATTTACAAGCGTTGAAGCAACCACGCCTAGGCGGTCTACACCAGCAAGCGTCATGCTGACCAACATCACCGTCATGGCAAGCATTAAGAGATGAACGTAGAACATTATGGTGTTGAGGATATTAGTCCTAACCAGGTAAATACTCCTTTTTATTGATTCAATGGCTGATAGATCCTCATTTAGTATTATGACAAAAGTAAACATAAAAAAGTAACTGACGAGGACTGAAGGTACTAGAAACAAAAAGACACCGAGAAATAAGAGTATTCCTGTAATAATGGAGGCAAAGAACAGGGTACCTATCTTCCTCATGGTAAAGAGAAATGCAACATCAATGGATACGGGTTTTTTAAAGTAGGCCTCTCTGACCAGAACGATAGAGACTGCGTGAGCTAATGCCTGGAGGAAGTAGTTGATAATGCTCAGTGTGAGGATCTTGCCAAAGACACCCTGGAGCATAGTAAGCATCTCCTCAGGGGTATGTGCCGCTGACAAGTCTAAGGAGTTCCCGATTGTGGCGCTTGAGATTATAAGCGAAATCAAGGATACTAAAACAGTAGGCGCTATGATAGTGATGTTGTTCTTGACAAGTGCAAGGCTTTCATTAAAAATAAATCTTATGAGCATAATTCTCATTAAATAAACTACAATATATAGTATAATTTTACAAGGTGTTTTTATGAAAGGCATGTATACGGATATCAGTAATGTAGGCATAGTGCGTGAAAGGGGGGTAAAAGATGCTTGAGCTTCACTTTGGTAACATGATGGAAGAGGTAATAGGGGAGAAGGGGCTTTCTTTAAGTCAGATAGAGAGATTGCGCGAGCAAGTCCTTGATGCCCATAAGCAAATCCAGGAAAGAAAGTGGAAAGAACTCGCCTTTTTAGACCTTGTTCATCAGAAAACAGATGAGATACAGAAGATGGCGGAGCAAGTAAAAGATTCATCGGACTATTTTCTTCTTTTGGGGATTGGGGGGTCGGCAATGGGACCGAAGGCCATCCTTGAGGCTTTAAAGCCTTTTCACAACTATATCAGTAAGCCGCGCATTCTCATATATGATAACATTGACCCCCGCACGCTGCACGCCGTCCTGTCCATAATAGATCCCTTAAGGACGACGGTTAATGTGGTTACCAAGTCCGGCAACACGGCCGAGACGATAGCCTCCTTTATGGTCATGTGGCAAAGGCTGCAAAAGGTACTTGGCCAGGACACCTTTAAGCGGTTTGTTATAACCACAAACCCTCACACAGGCATCATGAGGGAGGTTGTCAAGGCATACAATCTGCCTTCCCTGTGTATACCATCGGATATCGTAGGGCGGTATTCGGTGTTAAGTGCGGCTGGTCTGTTGTTAGCTGAGATAGCCGGCATTGATTCAAGCGAACTGCTCAGCGGTGCTAGGGACATCGTTGATAGGTGCAGTAATGCTGAGATATGGGAAAACCCTGCTTATCTGTTCTCGGCGCTCCTTTTTCTTATGAGCACCGAGGAAAAGCGGAATATAAACGTAATGATGCCCTATGCCGATGGTTTAAAGCATCTATCAGAGTGGTTTTGCCAGCTTTGGGCTGAAAGTCTCGGCAAACTTGGGTTTGGCATAACACCTTACCCGTCGGTGGGCACAACCGATCAGCACTCGCAGTTGCAGTTGTGGATGGAGGGACCGGAAGACAAGGTCGTAATCTTCATCAACATAGATGACTATGGTCAGGATGAGTGTATACCTGACGTGTTTGCTAACTTCGACGGTTTTTCGAGTCTTTCAGAACACACGCTGACTGAACTCATCAAAACCGGCGCTGAGTCAACAAAATATGTCATGTCAAGTTCTGCTAAACCAAACATGACTATAAAAATACCCCGTCTGGATGCCTATCACATAGGGCAGTTATTAATGTATTTTGAGTTATCTACGGCCTTTCTAGGCTTTCTCTTTGGGGTCAATCCTTTCAACCAGCCGTGGGTAGAGACAGGTAAGAATAGTATCTTTGGCATGTTTACCAAGGCATGTCTGCAAGAAGAAAAGCTTGGGATTGAACTTATGCAAAAAAGTGGCGTCTGCTGGAAATTATGATCTCCCCGTCTATACACGGGTGCATATAAAAGTTATGGGAATTTATGTCATTCCCCTGTTCAAGCCAGGGGCAGGCTCTGCGAAAGCAGGAATCTGTTATTATGGATTGCCCTGTCAAGCACGGCAATGACAAGACGACCCATGAAATTTATATGCACCTTGAGGAGAGGGTGTTGACTTTTTTACGTATTTGTTTTATTATGTTGCTAAGAGAAAATTTGGTTAATACTGTACAATAAAGGGAAATTGATTTAAAAATGGTGATGTACGATCGCAGAAATGAATTAATACATAAGAGAGTGCTTATTGTTGACGACTACTCGGAGTTCAGGTATTCCGTCAAAAAGATGCTTCAATCATTTGGTATGACTGACATTGATGATGTTGGTGACGGGGATGACGCTATTGAGAGGATGTCATTAAAGCCATATGACATTGTTTTGTGCGACTATAACCTTGGCGAGGGCAAGAGAGACGGTCAACAGATACTTGAAGAGGCAAAGCATAGAGAGCTGTTGCGTTACAACTCGATGTTTATCATGATTACTGCTGAAAATACGATGGCTATGGTAATGGGGGCGATGGAATATAAACCTGATGATTATTTGACAAAACCCTTTACCAAAGATGCCTTAAAAAACCGGCTTGATAAGATATTGGAAAGAAAAAAGGAATTTGAACCGATAGAAAAGGCGGTGTATCATAAAGATTTTTTGACGGCCATAAACCTTTGTAATGAGCGTATAAACAATAAACCAAGGAATATATTTGATTACTTACGCTGGAAGGCAGATCTGTGTGTAACGGTGGGAGACTACGACGAGGCCAAGAAGATATATGAAGACGTCTTAGTTATAAGGAAGCTCCAGTGGGCAACCTTGGGGCTTGGTAAGATATATTTTCTAAAGGGTCAATACGTTGACGCAATACCGCTTTTTCAGGATCTTATATCAGAAAACAAGACTTTGATGGAGGCCTATGATTGGCTGTCCAAGTCGTATGAGGAGTCGGGTGCTTCTAATGAGGCGCAAAAGACTCTAATGAATGCCTCAGAGATATCACCAAAGGCTATCTTAAGACAAAAGACCCTTGCTCAGATTGCCTTGAAGAACAAGGATATAGGAACCGCAGAGAAGTCCCTGAAGGCGGCGGTTGATCTTGGAAAGAAATCCTGCTTTAAGACCCCAAGTGATTACACGAGCTTAGCAAAAATATACATAGAAAAGAAGAAACCGGAGAAGGCGCTTGATATCCTTGGAGATTCGCGAGGTACGTTTACCAATAGCCCGGAGGCAAATCTACAGGCTGCCGTTGTTGAGGGGTTGGCGTATAGGGAGATGGGTAACACTGAGGCGGCCCAGAATGCGCTAGATGAGGCAAGCCAGATATTTGATTTCGTAAAGGGTAGTGTCTCTGCTGAGGTCTCAATGGATGTTGCAAAGTCGTTTTTTGCTCTTGGGGATGCCGACAAGGGGAATAAGCTGATGGAGAATATCATCAAGAACAACCACGACAATGAAAAGGTCATCAAGATGGCTGAGGAGGTCTTTAAAGACGCCAATATGCAGGAAGAGGGTCAGAAGATGATAACCGAGACAAAACAAGAGATCGTTAGGATAAACAATGATGGTGTTGCGCTCGTTCAGAAAGGAAGACTCAAAGACGCTATAGAGTATTTTGAGAAGGCGGCTAGCGGGTTACCTGAAAATAAGATTATAAATGCAAACGCAGCTCAGGCCAACATAATGTACATGCAGAAGTACGGGAAAAATGAAAATCTCATGCTTCAAACCAGGACATATCTCGAACAGATAAGAAAGGTAGACCCATCATACGAGAAATATCAAAATCTACTCTTTACGTATCAAAAGATTGTAAACAAACCGTGATTCTGATAGAGGAGCTATGAGTATAGAATTGGATAATCCACAGATAGAGTTTTCCAGCATCTTGGCTTCTTCTGTCCATGAGATGAAAAACTCCCTTAGCATGCTCATAAATTATCTAGACAGTGTGATCGAGCATTTTGAGAAGGATAGAGATTCAGATGTTAAGTTGCTGTCACAATTGCAGTACAATGCAAAACACGTAAATAATAACCTTATGCAGCTGCTTGCCCTGTACAGATTGGAGAACTCCCTGTACAGTCTCAACATCGGTTATAATTCAGTGGCTGAACTCGTTGACGAGCTTATTATACAGAACAAAACCCTTATGGACTACAAAGGGATTGCCCTGGAGATAGATATAGATAACAACATGTACTGGTTCTTCGATAAAGACCTGTTAGCAGGATCTCTAAATAGTATAATAAACAACTCCTTTAAATATACAAAGGACCTCATACGAATAAGCGCCTACGAAACAGACGCGTATCTAAACTTCTGTATAGAGGACAACGGAGTAGGTTATCCGCCTCACATGCTGCAGGATGGCAGGAGAAAGGAAAGCTCTATTAGCTTCAAGACAGGCAACACCGGTCTTGGGCTTTATTTCTCTACGATGGTTGCGCGTTTTCACAAGAACAGAGAACGAGAGGGATATATAACGTTAAATAATTCCAGCAGATATGGCGGCGGGTGTTTTTGTATAAGTCTACCCTGACCCAGCAGCAGCGTTGCAAGAGCATCTCTGTAGCGTCTGATTAAATGGGTAAAATAATATCAATAGCAAACCAAAAAGGTGGTGTTGGCAAGACTACTACAGCTATAAACCTGGCTGCTTCGTTAGCAAGTATTGGTGTAAACGTGCTGTTGGTGGACAGTGACCCGCAATGCAACTCTACTAGCGGCATAGGTATCGATAAAAGAAGTGTAGAGAAAAGTCTCTATGACGTTTACACAGGTACTTGCAGCATAGAGGGATCTTTAAGAGACACATCATTTGAAAGGCTTTCCATAATACCATCGTCAGTAGATTTATTGGCCGTAGAGGTGGAGCTAGTCAACACGAACAGCCGTGAAAGAATACTCTCTGACAAACTAAATCAGATAAGAGAGAGATATGAATATATATTTATAGATTGTCCGCCATCCTTAGGCCTTTTGACCTTAAACTCCCTTGTAGCAGCAGATTCGATTATTATACCGGTGCAGTGTGAGTATTACGCACTTGAAGGACTGAGCATGTTGGACAAAACAATAAGGCTGGTCAAAAACTCTTTTAATCCGTCTCTTGTGATCGAGGGGATACTACTAACCATGTACGACACACGTAATACTTTATCATCGCAGGTGGCCGATGAGGTGAGGGGGGGGTATGGAGACAGGGTCTACACCACCTTGATACCTCGCAATGTAACACTTGGAGAATCGCCAGGATATGGAAAGCCGGCTCTGCACTACGATTTACGTTCAAAGGGGGCGCAGGCCTATCTGGCACTGGCACAGGAGATATTAGATGAAAAAGGCGTTGGGCAGGGGGCTTGATGCCCTGCTGCCTAGTGAAGGAGATGAGATCCTGCAAGTTGAAACGCAACGGATCTTCCCCAATCCTAATCAACCTCGAAAGAGCTTTGACGAGGAGGCACTCAAGCAACTGGCGGCCTCTGTGTCAGAAAAGGGCATCTTACAACCAATAATCGTATCAAGAAATGGTGATGGTACGTTCTCTCTGATTGCAGGTGAGAGACGGTGGAGGGCCGCTCATATATCAGGGTTAAACAAGGTGCCATGTATAGTGAGAGACACAAAACAAGATGACTCTCTAGAGATATCTCTCATTGAAAATATACAACGGGAAGACCTAAATCCCATTGAAACAGCCAAGGCCTTTCAAAAACTGATAGACGATTTCAACCTCAAACAAGAGGAGGTTGCGGTTAAGGTTGGCAAAGAGAGGGCCACTGTTGCAAACTACCTGCGACTGTTAAACCTGCCATCAGAGATCCAGGATATGGTCTCTCAAAACAAACTCTCCATGGGACATGCCCGCGCTCTATTATCCGTAAACGACGCACAGCTACAGTTGGAGATAGCTAAAAATGTTATCGAAAACAACCTCAGCGTGCGAGAAACCGAGGCTCTTTCTCGACCACAACTTTCATCCCTCTCTACTGACGGCGAACAAAAGGTGGAAACCGGGAAGCAGGAAAAAAAAGAGACACCAAAAGATCCTCATATATCAGACATAGAACAGGAACTCATAAAAACCCTGGGCACTAAGGTAAAGATCAACCACAAGGGCAAAAAAGGAAAGATAGAGATCGAATACTACTCTCTTGATGAGTTAAACCGACTTATAGACATACTAAAGATATGAACTGTCAGCGTTTGTCACTGCTAGTAAGGATAAAACGTAATAGTTCATCATCCTATTTTTAAAAATCACAAAAAATCCACTATTATCGGGATATTAAGCGTAACATGAGTAAACAATGTATCCTCTTAAAAAAGCATGGTAGAGTTCCTTTTATGGTTTAAAGACATGGATTCCCACTTTCGTGGGAATGACAGTAGTGTCCACTACTTCTGGCGTGTGTTTAGCGTAACTATGTGTTTTTAAATCATTATCTTGAATTTATGCCATCCTCCGCGCAGAACATCCGTTTTAATAAACAATCAAATTGAAAAAGGGTGTTTCTTAATTGTCGCTTCAACGCAGAAGCGCTTGAACTACGGCGTCTGTTTCTTTCATACGGGCTTTTAAAAAATCGACCAACTGGCGGCCATCATGAAAACCCGCAAGGTCCGACAGCGACTCCAGCGGCTGCCCTGTCAACCTCTGAAATGTCTCAACATTGCGGTAAAACAGATAATTGTTGATCAACTGACGGCTGTCCTCCCTGTCCATCAGACCACAACGTACAAGCCTCATTATCGCAGCTAAGGTGTTTTGAACAAGGACAACTGGATATCCTGCAACATACCTCAACTGTAAATACTGGATCAGAAACTCGATGTCCTCTATGCCGCCCACAGAGAGTTTGATATCTATGGCCGAGGGTTGCATGAGGCGTTCCCTGCGTATCTTGTCCCGCATAGACCTGATGGCCTCTGGTGTTATCTCGCTGCACCGCTTGGATATTACGTTGGTCTTGACTGCCAAGAACCGCCTTCTAAAGACAGCGCTGCCCGTTAGTGCCCTAGCCTTTAACAACGCTTGTATCTCCCACGGATGGGCCTTGTTGAGGTAATAGCCTTCAAGGGCGTCAAGGCTCTTAATCAAGGGACCTTTTGAGCCATCGGCCCTTAGCCTGGTGTCGACGCTGTAGGTGGCACCCTCCTTTGTGTAAGCGGTAAGTGCCCTCAATAACCTCTCGGCGTGTTTGTTGAGCTCCTCGTCAGCTTCATGTTCGCTAACGAAGATTATGTCAATGTCAGAGTTGATGGTTATCTCCCTGCCCCCAAGTTTACCAAAACCTACGATATGCAGCCCTGATGCCGGAGACAGGGCATTTAAGGCCGATATCAGGATTACTTGGGCGATCTTGCTCAAACCCCTTGTAAGGTGCTGGATGGTTATTCGCCTGTTGAGATATATGATCCCAAGACGGAGCTCCTCCATCTTCCTAAAGGTGGTGAGTGTCTCACCTACTACGGTGTGTCCCTTTAACATGCTTTGAAGCTCAGTGAGCATCGTGGCTAGTGTTTTTCTGACGGGCGTGCCCCCGGCAAAGACCTCCACGTACTTCTTACTCCCCATCAGTATTGAGGACAGATACCCGCTTGTTGCAAAGACCTCAACAAGCGCCTTGATGAGCGCCCTGTGATTATCAAACAGTTCTAAGTATGACAGGTCGGTCGTCAGTGTGTTTGTGAAGTTATACAGGTTGGACAGCGCCATCTCAGGGGCTTTGCACTCAACGGCCTCGTGAAGGAAATGGGGTATGACGGCGTCCTGAAGCCTTCTGCCTCGCAGGGTCTGGAAGCTCCCCATGCTGTCCCTTATCTTTCTGAAAAGTTGGATGATGCGCTCGTGGCTGCTTATATGTCTCTCTTGAAGGATGTGCTTTAGCGTCTCCTCCGTGTATACATCGTTTTGGTGATCATTTTGATTTACACCAGGGGCATCAGACTTCGGTTGAAACAGAGAATCGTAGATGGTTCTTACCTCCGTCCGCTTTTTCTTGAGCACGCTCAGGAACTCGTTCTTTGTGGAAACGCCCATCTTTTTTGCCAGGCACTGCAACTGTTGTGGATCAGTGGGCAGCGTCTGGGTCTGTGTGTCGTTGAGCATCTGGAGGAAGTGTTCGAGCTTTCTCAAGTATAGGTAGTTCTCAGAGAGTAGGAAGAAGTCGTCATAACCGATGAGGTTTTTCTGGCTCAGTCTGTGAAGAGTCAGTATCAGTCCCCGTTGTTGTAGTAATGGTTGTTGGCCGCCATAGACCAGTTGTAGCGCCTGTGCAAAGAACTCTGCCTCCCGGATACCCCCAAAACCTTTTTTGATGTCGTTTTCGTTAAAGGTGCTGTCTATCTTACGTTTGAGTTTCTTGATCTCGTCAATAGATCGCATATCTATATATTTTCTATACACAAAGGGTCTTATCATGTCTATGAACTCACGGCCTAGTGCGTCATCTCCGGCAACGTGACGTGCCCTGATAAGCGCAACCCTCTCCCACTCCCGTCCCCATGACTCGTAGTACTGCTCGTATCCGTTTAAGGACAGCGCCAACTCGCCCTTTGCCCCCTGCGGTCTCAATCTAAGATCCACCCTGTAGGCAAAACCATCAGGTGTGTTTTGGTTGAGGAGCTTGCTTATAAGCTCAACGCCTTTGCAGTAGTACTCATGGGTGCTGACCCGGTTGATGTTTACCCCATGCTGGCTCAACACGCCTGTGGTCTGCCCCTCTGAAATGTCGTAGCAGAACATCAGATCCACGTCGGAGCTGTAGTTTAGCTCGCAGGCCCCCAACTTGCCCAAAGCTATGATGCTGATGCGCCCATCGGTGGGGTCTCCGTATTTACGGATTAGTTGACTCCACGTGTATCTGTTGGCCGTATCAATGATAACGTCCGCAAGTGCGCTTAGCTCGGTCATGCAGGTGGTAACGTCGGTCCTGCCAGTGATGTTGCGCAGGGTGATGATCAGGAGATGTCTGTATTTAATCCCTCGCAGGAAGGCAAACATGTCTGTGTTTTGCCAATTCATAAGAGATGATGTTACGTAACCTTTTATGTGTTTAGCGTCTGCGGGCTTGTCTATGCCGTTTAAACATTCGATGTAGCTCGCTGGATACTTAGCGGTGTAGTTGGCCAAGAATTGGCTGTGTGCAAACAGGAGGGCAGTTGTGTGCAGCTGTTCATTTGTCAGGGTATCAACGGTGTCGGGGGCGTTTTCATATAGGTTGAGGAGGTTTCTGTATGCCCTATCCGGCTCCGGTGTCTCTGTGCAGGCTTCTTTAAGTGTTCTCATCTCAGTGGCGGTTGTTACTCAGGCGGATGTCGAGGGTGTCTCTCAGTCCCTCGCCAAAGAGGTTGTAGCCAACGACTGTTATAAGGATGGCCAGACCGGGGAAGACCGACAGCCACCAGGCGATTTCGAGGTTGTCCTTGCCTATGCTCAATATGTTGCCCCAACTTGGGGTAGGGGGCTGGACGCCAAGCCCTAAGAAGCTCAGTGATGACTCCACCAGCACCGCACCTGCTACACCTAACACGGCTGAGATAATCACCGGAGCGAGGGCGTTAGGCAACATGTGTATTATGATGACCCTCAAGTCAGAAGCACCGGCGCTTATGGCGGCAAGCACAAACTCTCTGCTCTTAAGCGACAGGAACTCCGCCCTGACAAGTCGCGCAACCCCCATCCATGACGTAAGACCTATAACGAGCATGATGTTCCAGATGCTTGAGTCTATAAATGCGATCACGGCAAGGATCAGAAAAAAGGTTGGTATGGAGAGCATGATATCGACAAAGCGCATGATGAGCCTATCTACGTACTTGCCGTAGAACCCTGCAATAGAGCCGGCGATTATCCCCAGGATTGTGGATATCCCTACGGCCACGAATCCGACCGACAGCGAAATCCGGCAGCCGTAGATCATCCTGCTCAGTATGTCCCTGCCGAGGTCGTCAGTTCCCAGCCAGTGCTTTACACCCGGAGCCTCAAGGACGTGGTATCTGTCAATAGCATCCGGCTCGTAAGGGGCAATGGCAGGGGCCAATAATGCAACAACAAGCAGCATTAACACTATAACCCCGCCACCTATAGCAAGCCTTTCCTCTCTCATAACAACTATTATAAGCCCCCATCAGCTTTTTTTACAATCTGGTTTGGTCTGAAGTGTAATCGTTTTATATCCTCCTTTGTAGCGACAAGCTAAGTGTTTTGAGGAAGGCAGGGATGAATCTATATTTACTATCCTTTGGGTTGTTCATGATGAAAAGCAGGAATAGTCCTATGCCAAA
>PEAB01000075.1 GCA_002753395.1 Nitrospirae bacterium MYbinv3
CCATCTTTTATTCTTTTTTATCTTTATGTTATAACTAAAGAAGATTATTTATTACAAGAATACTCTATTCTATACGTAGATATTGTCTGTTTCATTGTTTGTTGTGCCCGTCAGGGCATGAAGGTTCTTATGCGCCCTTTCTAAACCCAAATTTGACATACTGGTAATATTAATGATAAGATTTTGCTAATACTATGCAAGTGCTAATTTATTCGCTCGTTTTTGGGATGCTTGTATTAGGGGGATATATACTCTTTCTAGGTAAGGCGTTCTTTATCCCGCTTGTCATAAGCATTGTAGTATGGTATCTAATCAATACACTCGCTGGTGAGTATGCAAAACTCAAGGCCGGTAAGCTCAGGATACCTCGTTGGGCCGCCCTTTCTCTATCGTTGATTACTATGGCTGGAGTTGTGTGGTTTTTTGTGGTTCTTGTCAACACCAACACCAGTGCTGTTAAGGAGGCTGCTCCTTTGTATCAGGTTAAGTTAAAAAGTATGATAAAGTCGACCCTTAGTAAACTTCCTTTAACTGAAACGCCTAGCATAGAAAAGCTATTTGAGTCTTTGGATGTAGGAACTTTGTTTTCATCAGTTGCTGGTATGGTAACAACCGTGGCTGGCAGCGCTGGTATGATCGTTATATATGTATTGCTGCTTATGCTAGAGGCTCACACTTTCGACAGCAAACTTCAAGTTTTAGTGCCGGATAAATCTAGGTATGATGATATTAGATCAGTGATGAACAATATCGATCAGGACATAAAAACC
The DNA here is from genome assembly GCA_002753395.1 of Nitrospirae bacterium MYbinv3. Taxonomy (GTDB): domain Bacteria; phylum Nitrospirota; class Thermodesulfovibrionia; order Thermodesulfovibrionales; family Magnetobacteriaceae; genus Magnetobacterium. The sequence continues at coordinate 771 of PEAB01000075.1, forward strand.
TATATAAAGATAAAAAGTGTGATAAGCCTGCTTACCGGTGTTTTCACGTATGTAGTGTTGGCAATCATGGGTGTTGATTTTGCCGTTTTCTGGTCGCTGCTTACATTTCTGCTTACATATATACCTACGATAGGAGCCATTACATCAGTGGTATTTCCTGCGGTGTTGACTCTGGTACAATTTGATACGCTAGTGCCTTTTGCCCTTGTTACAAGTCTGCTAACAGGCGTTCATTTAGTTATCGGCAACGTGCTTGAACCTAAGATGATGGGAAAATCCCTTAACCTCAGCCCCCTCGTTATTATTGTTTCACTGACTATCTGGGGACATATCTGGGGTATCACAGGCATGTTATTGTGTGTCCCTATAATGGTGATAACAAGCATAGTAATGTCTAAGTTCCCTTCCACGAGACCTATAGTTATAATGTTATCTGAGGATGGTAAGATTAAGTGACTTTTGTTTTTTCCTTCAACATCTCAAAGTTCCGGGAGGGAAACCGAAAGTTTGTGTCATCAGTGTTGATGATCTCTAAAGCCATGACAAGCAGGGATGTGTCTAAATCATTCGTCTCTGGTTTAGCTACGAAAAGGCGATCTGGCAAATAAGGAAATTGCCTTGAAAATACCTCAACCTTAGGAAACAGCTCCTTTAAAGCTGTAGTAAACAGCATCTTTTCAAGCGCAATCGTTTTCTTGTCCTTAAGTATGGTAAGCTCGTTTTCTAATCTGTCAATTAGTTTAATCCATTTCCTGTGAGGCAGTGGGTCTAATGAAGACAGTGTCTCTTTTATGTATGTCAACTGCTTATTAGTAACGTGGTGTCTTATGCTGGCTATATGTAAGTCATTAACAGCGGAATGTGGAAGCTCAACGCTTATTGGAAAGACGCTTTCAATATATCTAACGTCTGCCCCCGAGTCAGTATCGTTAAGAGCGGCGATTATTAACACGCCATTGACGTCAAAATATGTGCTTATTGCTTCGACAACCTTGAGATAACCTTTCCTGTCAAGGTTGTCGAATATAAGAACAAATAGTTTCTTTTGTTTCTCTGGCACCGGCAATTCTAAAAGGTATTGCAGCCATTTCTTGTAGACGTTGAGGGTTTTACCGGCCTCGTAGTCATCTCTGATCTCCGACAATATAGCTTTTAGCTGCACCTCTGTCTTTCTACTATCCGTAGTGAATCGCTCAACCAGTTCCTCAACTAATTTTACACCTTCTTCGAATGTCTCGGTGACATGTGCAGTAAGTGTGCTAAGGAATGTCCCAGATAACAATACGTTAGAGGTCATCATAGGTTTTAATACAGTTTTTAGCTTACTCTTTGTAAGTGGATTTAGTCCCTGAAGTTCCCCTATTTTTAGGAGAATCTCTATTAGAGGGTTTTCCCTTTGCCACTTATTTATAAACACAACCGGATAAGCACAATAATCCTTGAAGAAACTCTCCAGCATCCTCAAATATGTGGTCTTACCGCTTCCCCAACCCCCCTTTAGTAGTAGACGTATGCTGCCTCTGTCCGACAACTCTATGCTGTCAACTAGCGAGAGGATTGAGGTGAGCTGTCTTCTCTCTACCTCGTCGTCCAATAAGTACTCGATGCTCAGTGGTTTATCCAATAACATATAATTTGATTCCCTCTTCTTATAACATCTGGGAGCGCGTCTGGACTATGTAATATGCGCCTTTACAATAGACGCCCTCTATATCTTGGGGGCAGCCCATAATCTTTTCAATAATTATCCCTAATTCTGATATTGCTTGCATGAACCCGTTCTGGAATTGTATATCCCACAGAAGCGGCTCATTGGCGTAGTTGAGGACGATCTCCTTGGATGCTGGCAGCATGATGCTGTCGTAAAGCCCTGCCCCTGCGTACCCCATAAGGTCCTCTGCATTCGTGTCTGAGCGAAATATCATCCCCCCTCCATAAAGCCCAATACTCTTGCTTGGATAAAAGAGGACAGATGCAGACCTGTCTGCCTTTTTGCAGGTAAAGCTCAACGCCCTGCCAGGATAATTGCCAACCAGCGTTTCGCCTAGCCCCAGGACTACCTCAGCGTAGAGTTCGTCGCTGTTGCCTGTTATTGGGTTTAGCGTGTGTATAACAAAGGCGTACTCTGCCTCAATAACCTCCTGAACAAGTACAGCCATGGAGAGACTCTCATGGGGAATGCCCATCTTCTTTCGGCTAACATAGGCATGCTCATTCCAAGCGGAGGCATAGACCTGCTTTATGCTCTTCCATGCATAAGACCAGTCATCAGGCACTGGTAACCCCTCTCTTTGCATGACTATTGTAATGTCTTGAAAAAACTCATCGGTTGGTCTTAATGACATAATGGTATTTTTTATGGTGTTAAGCGCTGATGGTAGCTCTTGGACTACTGATGTAAGATTACGACACTGATCATAGTAGGCATTCTTAATGTCCTGGTTGATGGGCTGCATAATAATATGCTCAAACACGCCAAAAGGGATCACGACTGAGGCTGGTGTATGTATCCAGTCCGGGAGCCTGTCTTTAAGAGACACGAGGTTGTTGGACTTCAGACCAGCCGTATCGACGCTAAATTCCTTGGATGCTAGGGCGTATGTTGAGAAGCCGTTATCTCTTGGCTTCAACGTAACTTGATGTTGTATGTCATGTCTAACTGTTGCTTTGGTCTCTGATTCCTCAAAGGCTATATCACCCGAGGCCTTAACGTAAAGGCTTAGCCAGCGTCCTGCAAACGACTTGAGCTCATCTCTTACCTCCTTATTGTAACAGGTGGCAAAGAGCACCGCACAGTTTCTAGCCCGTACACCAAGATGGGAGACAACGTCTATGTCGTCGCCTGATATGATGGCTGTTACCCCTTTTGGTATCTCCTCGTCCCCTACCACCTTGTCGGTTATTATGATCGTAGGGGTGTTAAAAACCGTGTGTGTAATCTTGTGAAGTGTATCGACAACATCTACCCTCCCGACTGCGTTGTTTCTGCTTATAACCTGCCAGTGTGGTAAGATACCTTCTTTTAAAAGTGCCTTTTCGAGGTACTGTAACAACAGCGACAGGGCAAAGATCAAGCGTGTTCGTATAACCTCCTCAGTGAAGAGGTTAACCGTCCACGTGTCGGCGTTGAATGCTTTTCCTAGGAATTGGGCGTTGTCGTGAAACATCCTGTAATATCTATCGATGAATTGACCTAAGAGGCGTTTGAGTCGTTCTAGGATGGCAAGGCAATGGTATCTCCACTGGCCGTTTTGAAAGGAAAGTCTGTTCAGGTGCCTAGAACAGGTATTAAGTTCCTCTGTAATATTGGTAAAGAGGATATTCTCAACCACTATTGCAATTAGAGATATAAGCTCTTTTATCATCATGTGTTGATTTACGTTTTGTTCTATAAGGATTCTGAGGTATTCCTCAAGGGCCAACGCTAGAAATAGCAGGTCTTTGACCCGTTGACGGTCTTTTTCGCTGTTCAGGCGCACGTTAATGTCTTTGCAGACGTCGGTGATGGTTGTGGCAACATTAAATAATGGCGCTTCTCTGCTGACTTTATAATGGAGGATTGAGTTTAGTTTGTTTTGCGTGTTTGAATCAAACATGTATAGGGCCGCATTGACTGCCCTATACAGATCTGTACCGGAGTGAACGGATTTGAGCGTCTTTAGGTAATTATTGAAGTCGTGGATCAGGGCGTCCTTTAAGTGAGGTACGAAGTCGGGCGTGGTTTTGATGGGACGTTCGAAGCTCTCCAGTCTTTCCCTGCTGATGCCGGCAGCCTTAAGGGTGCAGTAGAATACGTCGTGGTTGCCGTTACTACGTAGGAACTCTAGGTATGCCTCACATATGGCGATGTCGTCAGCGGTTGTGTTGTTATGGAGTTTCTGATGCCACTCTTCAAGGAAATGTCCAGTGACCTCTTTTATCCTGTGTCGGTGCATTATATTGAGGATCTCATCCCGTATGCGTTGACCATCGCCCCCAGCGCCAAGGGTGGTCATCATTAAGGCGATGATCTCGTGGAGTTCCGGTTCGTTTATGAATTTTTCTGCCAGCTTTAGCGTCAGACGTGCGGCTGAGTGGCTGAGCTCTCTCGGTTGGGTATTATAATTGCGCTGCCAATCCAGTTGTCTTAAGAACGAGTAACGCAACCAGACGAAGAGCAGACTAAACCCCACCCCCCTAAGCCCGTCACACAAATCATGACAGAGGTTGTACCTGTGCATGAGCGTCCATGAGTGGTTTCCCATCTCACCGTTTATGATCCTCTCGGCGATTCGTAGAAGTCCCTCGTCTTTAAGTACAACATCTGAATCTGGTTGCAACAAGACGGGGATCTGATAGTTCTTACCGTTGTTGTTGTCCCATCTGTTTTCCTCTGGGAAGAACAGTACAAAGGACAGGAAGTTAAACCCCAGCTCTTTGGCAATCCTTATCGCTAGTGTGCCACCTGTGTGATTATGCTGAAAAGGACTCTGCAAGGCTGTGTGTTGGAAGGCAGTGCTGTCTTTGGGCCAACACGTCTGAGGTGGTACGAGCCACTTATCTCTTCTATCCCGACACAGTCCCCAATGCAGGAGACATTGATGTGTGTCTTTCAGAGACATGTGTAGTTCGGTTACTTCATCCAAGTCTATCGTCTCAACGATTAGCTTCATAGCTTTATCTATGTTTATTTCATGTGATTTAGTCATGCTACCTTTCTGATGTTATTTAAGTTATAACATCTCTAACAGTAATATCTTGTCTTACGTCTATATATAACAAATTGCTTAATAGTTCAACCGTGTGTATTAAAAAATGAATTAATATTTTATTCATATTCTAAAAAACATTATTAATTGCAACTTAAGTAAGTAATCTATATATTTACATACACGATCAAACGCACAACTCTCTTATCTAACTCCTTACTTATTTCTTCTTCTTTAACATTAGCAAACTTCCATAGTTTCTGTCAAACTAGTTTTAGGAGGGGGGTGCATAGGAATTTAATGGGAAATCATGTCATTCCTGCGAAAGCAGGAATCTATTAGCTTGTGGATTGCCCTGTCTTGCACGGCAATGACAAAACGATCCATAACTTTTATATGAAAGTCTAAAAACATCCTACATAATCAAGGACTTTCATTGCTAGTTGTGTCCGTAAGATCATGGTGGTTCTTATGCACCATTAGGAGTGCTTGCATATCTGTTGAAAAAAATAGATTGCCTGAAAAACGATATAGTAGAAAGATAGCGACAGCAATTCTCAATGAATTTGCCGAATGGCTTTTTACAACAGTTTTGCTGTGGGTATGAATTGTTTGTTTCGTAATGATCTTACAGCAGACTGCTTAGATATCAATAGGTTATATGTGTTTTTAGTGAGAACCTCTGAGATAGCGAAAAATATGTTGACCAAATTGCCATCACTTTTTTCAGCACCTATCTTTTACAGGAAAGCAGCTTAAAGGGAGGGTTGAATATTACTGCCTCTGCAGGACTACCAACAATCTACTCCCATTCTATCGTTGCAGGGGGTTTGTTGGTGATATCATACAGTACCATAGAGATACCCTCAAGAGTTAATATCTCCTCTGCAAGCGCTTCTGTGAGCGCTCTTTCGATCTGTGCAAATCGAGCAGTCATACCATCGGTTGACAGTACTGGTCTTAAGACGATTGTCTCAGTACCCGACTCACCGTCATAGCCAAGTGGAAAGAGAACCACAGGAAACTGCCAGATATTAGGCAACTGCCCCTTATGCTTTACCACAAACGACCTGACAATATCATCGGCTTCTCTTAGGAGATCCACCCGCCTGTTTCTGAGATATGCCTTGTGAATCTTCAACTTGTCTGGCTCTATCTTACCTCTGACCCCGACAACGTAAGCAACACGGTTTATGCCACCGGTAGTATTTACAATACTGCTTGATATACCCTCCAGCTCAGAAACTGCAAGGCTGCCGTAGATTATAGCGATATCCTTATAGCTACGAGAGTCTCCCTGAACCCCTACCGTCTTTGCAGGGGCTATAAAACCACTGAGTTTATACCTTGACAACACTTGAGTCAATTCCTGACCCTGATAAACTGGTTTCTCCTCAAGAGAACAAATACATCGCACTGCCAGACCAGGACCAGGAAACGGGTCCCTCATTATCATATGTCTTGGTAAACCCAGGGCCTCTGCTAATAGACGTACCTCATCCTTATAAAAATCAGTCAGCGGCTCTATTACCTTACCCTCACTGATCAGCTTCAATATCTTATCGACCCGATTGTGGTGGGTCTTTATCTTAGCGGCATGAGTGCTGCATCCAGATTCTATAGTATCTGGATATATGGTTCCCTGCCCCAGTAACCAGTTATTGTCCTCCGATTCAATCTTGTTGAGTATGTCATCCTCTACATCTATGAACATCCTGCCTATGATCTCTCGCTTACGCTCAGGATTACACTCATCCCCAATGCTGTCAATAAACTGACTGCTTGCGTTCACAACTACGATGTTATCGGTACCTATTGCCTTAAAGTCGTTAACAATATTGACCGTCTCGTTCTTGCGCATAAGACCTGTATCTATGTATATACCCTTGACGTTTTCCTTCCCAAGCGCCCTTATGCAGAGACAAAAGGCCACAGTGGAGTCAACCCCCCCGCTTACAAGAAAAATTACCTTTCTGCCATTGGTCTTATCTCTTATGTTTTTGATAATAGCATCAATCTGGTTTGTGGGCTGCCAGTCTGTCGTCTTGATGTTGCATATGTTAACCACAAAGTTTCTTAATATATCTGTACCACGGGCTGTATGAACCACCTCAGGGTGAAATTGCAGACCATAGAATTTTCTTTCAAGGTTGGCCATTGCCGTAACCCTACATGTATCGCTAAAAGACAGTATCTCAAATCCCTCTGGCAGCTCCTCAACTGAGTCTCCATGACTCATCCACACCGTCTGGGTCTCGCTCAAGCCGTCAAATATACCACCGGCCTTTGTTATTGTGATATTTGCGATACCATACTCCTTGGTATCGCTGCTGTGTACCTTTCCACCAAGCATGTGGGCAATAAGCTGATGTCCATAACATATCCCCAATACCGGTACGCCTAAGGATAACAACCCCTCAGAAATCCGTGGGCTGTCAGGCATGTACACACTCTCTGGACCACCCGATAATATGATGCCACTGACATTTTTAAGCCTGCTTGGGTTGACGTTAAAATCAGCAATTTCAGAAAATACGCCAAGCTCTCTGATCTTTCTTGCGATCAGGTGACAATACTGCCCCCCAGCATTTAATACTGCAATCTGAGCCATACTATGCATCTATTTAAAAACTCCTTAAGGAAGGTTTTGTTAAGTGGGTCAAGGGGACTGGTCCCCTTGCGGTGGGGTCTGAGGTGGGGCGGAGCCGCCCCCTCCTTGTTTCCCTTCTGCTGGACCAAGCATTTTATCAGGTCTAACGATGCTGTCAAAGTCGTCTTGCGAGAGATAACCAAGCTCAAGGCAGGCCTGACGCAGCGTCTTGTCCTCCTCGTAGGCCTTGCGAGCGACCTTTGCCGCCTTATCGTAACCTATATGGGCATTAAGCGCTGTTACAAGCATCAGCGAACTCTGAAGGTACAGATTGATTTTCTCGATGTTTGGCTTAATGCCAACAACTAAGTTCTGCGTAAAACAGCGGCTGCTGTCTGCTAATAGCGTGATAGATCTCAGTACGTTATGGATTATGAGGGGTTTAAAGACGTTAAGCTCAAACCTTCCCTGTGAGCCGGCTATGGACACGGCCACGTCGTTCCCCATGACCTCAACGCAGACCATCGCAAGGGCCTCACACTGGGTTGGATTCACCTTGCCAGGCATTATGGATGAGCCGGGTTCGTTTGCCGGAATGACCAGCTCCGCCAACCCTGATCGCGGTCCAGAGGCAAGCCAGGCTATGTCGGTAGCTATCTTAAAAAGGGCGGTGGCCAATGTCTTGAGCGCTCCGCTTAACATAACAAGTGCGTCGTGACCTGCTAAGGCGGCAAACTTGTTTGTTGCGCTTTCAAACGGTAGACCCGTTAGCTCAGCTATCCGAGCAGCCACGCGTTTGGCAAACTCAGGATGTGTGTTTAGCCCTGTACCAACGGCGCTGCCCCCTATGGCAAGGCGGTAGAGGGACGGTTTAGTGTATTCCAACATCTGGATGTTGCAGTCAAGCTGCGCCACATATCCAGAGAACTCCTGTCCCAAGGTCAATGGGACGGCATCCATCAGGTGTGTGCGTCCGATCTTTATGATATCCTTAAACTCGTCGACTTTTTCATTGAGGGTATCTCTGAGATGTTTGATGGCCGGTAAGAGTTTATTGTTAAGTTCAATAGCTGCTGAGATGTGCATGGCAGTTGGAAATACGTCGTTTGATGATTGAGACATGTTGACGTGGTCGTTTGGGTGTATGGGGTGCTTGGAACCCAGCTTTCCGTCGGCTAGCTCTATTGCCCTATTGGCGATGACCTCGTTTACGTTCATATTGGTTTGTGTGCCGCTGCCGGTCTGCCAAACGCTCAGTGGGAAGTTGCAGGTGCGACCTGCTGCGGCAAGGTTGTCGTCCAGCTTGCCAGCTATAACCTCGGAGGCGGCTTCACTGATCAGCTTGGCCTTGTCCTGAGCAAGCAGTCCCAGTGAACCGTTGACGTCGCAGGCGGCCTTTTTAACAATCCCAAGAGCCCTGATGACCGTTATAGGCATAACGTCGTCACCGATAACGAAGTTCTTCATACAACGCGCCGTCTGTGCTCCATAGTACCGGTTCTGAGGCACCTCGATCTCGCCCATGCTGTCGGTTTCTATACGAACTGACATGTCTTAAGATAGCACAGAGGGAAGGAAAATGACAAGGTATGATATCAAAGCAGCTGACCTGCTAAATATCTTAAGGTTTAGCCTGTTAATGCTAAGTTGCATTCAAAGAGGTATATTATGTTTCAGAATGTAAGATGTTGTATTGTAATTGGGTCAAGGGAACTGGTCCCCTTGTGGGTGGGTCTGAGGGAGGGCAAAGCCCTCCCTCAGACCCTTATCTTGCATATAATTAAGTATAGGCAGGTACTTATAACACAAAGTAGTTGTATCTGATAATGGCTACTATCGCTAGCCACAGCGCAACCGTAAGTCCAAGCCATTTGTCTGTTGTGAGGGCATCGGTGGGGTCGCCTTTGCCTAAACGTGCGAGGAGGATATATCTAAAAAGCCCAAACGTGACGAGCGGTACAGTGTAGACGAGGTTCTTTGACTGCTCAACCGTGTACAGCGCATACGATATGAGGGATGCAGAGGAGGTGATTATCAGGACGTCGTGCAACAGGTCTGCTGGAGCCTCGCCTAAGCTGCTTCTGTGCCTTATGGCCATAGTGCTCAGTAAGGTTGTCTCAGAAAACCGCTTGCCGGTTGCAAGCATGAGTGAGACCATTAGCATCGATACTAAAAGCCACTCCGATACCCTGATCCTAAATGCCTCCCCACCCGATATGACACGAATGACAAACCCCATCGCCACTATAAACACGTCAACAAGGGCTACATCCTTTAAATATAGGCAATACCCTATCTGAACTACCATGTACAAGACAACACAAAAGAAGAAACCTGTGTTTATCCGATAAGACAAAAACATGGCAGCCATTAGCAGTACAAACCACAAAATCATGGCCTTTCTTATGGCAATCAGGCCGGCTGCAATTGGCCTAAGCGCCTTTTGTGGATGTAAAAGGTCTCTCTCTCTGTCTATGATGTCGTTGAGGATATATGTAGCGCTTGCACTCAGAGAGAATGCAGCAAATGCCTTTAGAGACACCACAATCCTGTCTGCACGAAACAGTTCAGCGCCAAAAAAGGCCGCTGCTAGCACAAATAGGTTCTTTAACCAGTGCATTGGACGTAACAACCTGATGTAGTTTTTTATTGTTATCATTTTGAGATTTGATTATATCATTCTGATGGGAAACTCTGCTAAAATAATACAATTATTTTATTTAAGGAGTAAGCCCTTGAACATAGCTATAAGCGGACTATCTAATGCAGGTAAGACTACTATATTTAATGCCATGACGGGTCTCAACATGGAAACTACTATATACCCAACAGTCATAGAGGTTCCACACAAGGGGTCAGTGAAGGTTCCAGATGCGAGGATTGATTGGCTCTCAGGCATGTTTAAGCCCAAAAAAACGACCTATTCAACCATTGAGTATACGGACTTCGTTGGCATTACAAAGGGAGACATTGCTCATAACCGGAAGGTCTTAGACGCCTTAAGGGACGCTGATGCAATTGTCGATGTGCTGCGGGCCTTTGATGACCAGGCAGTCATGCACCCTGACAACACCGTAGACCCCATCAGGGATGCACAGACACTGGAGATGGAACTCTTGTTTTCTGACCTTGAGCTTATAGAAAAGAGGCTTACCAGGATGGATGACGCTGCTAAGAGAGGGAAGAAGCCAGATGATATCGAAAAGAAAATACTTATTAAGTGCAAAGACTTCCTTGAAACTGAGCGCCCTCTGCGATATTTGCCACTGAGCGCTGAGGAGCTGAAGTCTATTAGACATCTACAGTTTGTCTCTATCAAGCCTAAGATTACCGTTATTAATATATCAGAGGCAGACATGGGCGACAAAGAGGTAGATGTTATGGCTGACGCTATAGCTAAGAAACTAGGATATAAACGTGAGCACGTGCTCACCCTCTGCGGCAAGATAGAGATGGAGATAGGGCAGCTTCAACCAGAGGAAGCCAGGGATTTTCTAAACGCCCTGGGCATCAAGGAGCCTGCCTGCAATAGATTGATAAACGTTTGTTATGAGGCACTGGAACTGATATCGTTTCTGACGGTTGGGGAGGATGAGGTCAAGTCATGGACGATAAAGTCAGGAAGCAGCGCCTTACAGGCGGCAGGAAAGATCCACTCTGACATCGAGCGAGGCTTTATACGAGCCGAAGTAGTCCCGTATGACGCATTTAAAACGACTGGAAGCATGGCAGAGGCGCGCAAACACGGTCACGTTACCCTACAGGGTAAAACCTATACGGTAAATGACGGGGATATCATAAACTTTAGATTTAACGTTTAATAGGAGAACAATTTAAATTGCCAAAGCCATGTTTTATTAGCTATAATCGACTTTACAGAAAGGGTTTAAACGAAATTATCACGCATGGCAACAGGAGGAGTATATGAAAGCACTAATATTGACGAATGAATTTCCGCCATACATTTATGGGGGAGCAGGCGTGCATGTTGAATATCTAACGCGTGAGATGTCTAAGTTAATTGATGTTGAGGTGCGATGCTTTGGAGATCAATATGGGCAATTTGGCAACATAACCTTTAAAGGTTATAACTGTGACAAAAAGGTCTTTGAGGGCTGTGATAAAAAGTTGAGATCACCGCTTGCAGCCTTTTACAATAACATATTATTCAATATCAACCCAATAGATGCCAATGTGGTGCACTGTCACACGTGGTATACCCACATGGGGGGTATATTGACAAGTAAAGCCTATGGTTTGCCACTGATCATAACGACACACTCGCTTGAACCACTAAGACCATGGAAACGTGAGCAATTAGGACTGGGATATGAGCTATCCCTATGGGTAGAAAAAACAGCAATGGAGATGGCCGACTCTATTATCGCTGTTTCAAATGGTATGAAACAGGACGTTTTAAACCTTTTTGATATCGACGAATCAAAGGTAGCCGTCATCTATAACGGCATAGATACCGACGAGTATGTACCCACAACCTCCTGCGATGCACTGCACGAATATGGTATCAACCCAGACAAACCCTACGTCCTCTTTGTTGGAAGGATTACAAGGCAGAAGGGTATCATACACCTTGTAAACGCCGTTAAACACATAAACGATGAGGCACAGATAGTGCTATGTGCCGGCCAGCCAGATACGGAAGAGATCAAGAATGAGATGGAAGAAGGCGTTAAGCGTTTGCAGGAAAAGAGAAGCAATATAATCTGGATACAGAAGATGGTGCCAAGAAAACAGATAATCGAGCTGTACAGCCATGCAGCGGTATTCTGCTGCCCGTCCATCTATGAGCCATTTGGCATTATAAATCTAGAGGCAATGGCCTGTGGCACACCGGTAGTGGCAAGCGCAGTTGGAGGTATTGTCGAAATCATCGAGGATGGTAAGACAGGGATGCTCGTCCCCTTAGAACAGTATAAAGAAAGCCCCTTTGAGGCCGTTAACCCAGAACAGTTTTCCAGAGACCTCGCCCTGCAAATAAACAAGTGTCTAAATGACAAAGGACTGCGAACCGAGATGGGCAGAAATGGCCGCGTAAGGGCTGAGCAATACTTTAGTTGGAAGGCCATAGCTAAGGATGTCGTAGAACTGTACAAAAAGTTTATTTAATAAAGATTAGAAAATAGAGGTGTAGATTGCTTAGCAAGGTAAATCCATTTATAATCGAAAGCGTATATCCGTGTATCGACGGCGGCAAGTATCCGGTCAAGAGGGAGGTTGGAGACGTACTGACCGTCAGGGCAACGGTCTTCAGGGAAGGGCATGACATAAGCAAGGTGATGCTCAAACACAGGGAGAAATTTGGCGGAAGCTCATGGAGATGGATTGAGACCCCAATGACCGTGAAAAACACCGGTCTCGACATCTATGAGGGCAGTTTCCCACTTCAAAAAAATACCCGATATCAATACACCATAGAAGCCTATACAGATCTGTACCAGTCCTGGTTAAAAGATACCACCAAGAAGTTCGACAGTCAGCAAGACATACAGAGCGAGTTGATTGAGGGACGCAGCCTTATCCAAGAGACACTTGACAGGGTTGTCTCAGCTCCAGACATATACAGGAGTTATCTGCTGAGCTTCCTGACTGCCATGAACGAGGCCTCCTCGCAGGCAGAGAAGATGGCTCTCATGTCCGATACTAAACTGGTTGAGATACTTACTATACTGAGCGCCCGTGGTGATAGCACGGTGTTTGAGCCAGCCCTAGAGGTGGTCGTTGACCGGGTAAGGGCGAGGTATGGGACGTGGTATGAGATGTTTCCTAGATCTCAGGGTAAGAAGTCCGGCGTCAGCGCCACGTTTAAAGACTGCATAGAGCGTCTGACCGAGGTTAAGTACATGGGCTTTGACGTGGTCTACTTTACCCCGATCCATCCAATAGGGGTTACAAAACGCAAGGGTCCAAATAACAGTCTCATCTGCGGCCCAAACGACCCCGGCTGTCCATATGCCATAGGCAGCGAGCTGGGCGGGCACAAGGCAATAGAGCCAGGGTTAGGCACGTTTGAGGACTTTGCTGAGTTTGAGGCGGCGTGCAAGGAGATGGGGATGGAGGTTGCGCTCGATTTTGCCATCAACTGCTCGCCCGATCACCCATATGTCAAGGAACACCCTGAGTGGTTTTTCAAGCGTCCCGACGGCACCATCAAGTACGCTGAGAACCCGCCTAAGAAGTACGAGGACATATATCCACTGAACTTCTACGCCCCAGGTGACAACTGGAAGGCGTTATGGGAGGAGATGAGGGACATCATCCTCTTTTGGTGTGCGCGCAACGTCCGCATATTCAGGGTTGACAATCCACACACCAAGCCGGTTCCGTTTTGGCATTGGATGATAACTGAGGTGCAGAATCGTTATCCAGACGCCATATTTTTGTCGGAGGCATTTACGAGGCCGCCGATGATGGAGGTCTTGGCAAAGGTTGGCTTTACACAGTCGTATACATACTTCACATGGAGGAATTTCAAGAACGAGATAATCGAATATTTTAGCCATCTGACGCAAGATGAGACGAAGGAATACCTCCGCGGCAATCTCTTTGCCAACACGCCCGATATACTGCCTCAGATATTGCAGCAGGGAGGTCGTCCGGCATTTAAGATGAGGCTTGTTTTGGCGGCCACGTTGTCATCCACTTATGGGATCTATAGCGGCTTTGAGCTGTGCGAAAATGCTGCCGTCGAGGGCAAGGAAGAGTACCTGAACTCGGAGAAGTACGATTACAAGGTATGGGACTGGGACAGAGAGGGCAATATCAAGGACTACATCGCTAAGGTCAACCGCATAAGGCGGGAGAACGAGGCGCTGCATTATTATAAGAACCTGCGTTTTTACAAGTCGGATGACGAAAACATCCTTTTTTATGGCAAGGCAACGGATGACGGCAGCAGCGCCGTTTTGGTTGTGGTCAATCTCGATCCTTTTAAGGCGCATGAGTCTAAGATATACATACCTATAAAGGAGTTGGGTATTACTGGTGATGAGACCTATGAGCTATACAACCTCATAACCGATGAGTGGCTTATCTGTAAGGGGGCAGAGGTCAACATAGCCCTCGATCCGGCAGTTGAACCAGCCTTTATCTTCAAACTGATCCGCTGGGTACACAAAGAAGAGAAATTCGATTACTTCCAGATGTAGAGAGAAAGAAAGAAGGGGGAGCGCTGCTCCCCCTCAGACCCCCTCGCAAGGGGACTTGTCCCCTTGACCCCGTAAATAATCTTAGTTCCCATGTTTTTCTTACGCACTCGTATTGCCCTATAACGTTTTGTAAGGGGATACAGTATATCTTGGCATGTTATAATTAACAGGTAAAAGGTTATTGATATCAACATGCACTGAGGCATTGAGAATTTCAATACCAATGATCTTATCGTCTTGTCCTATATCAATAACGACATCATCAGTAATTCTCTGATTTATGACATCCTGTTTCCTGGTATCCAGCCTGAGATATAGCAGGTCTGCTGTATCATCATAGTATATATTCATCTCTGTACACTCCATTTACCGTAAAATACATATACGGTAACCGTTATTATTGTTGATTCTTTTATCAGATAGAACACCTCAACCATTTTTTGTTCATAATACTTGTTAAGTCGTCGATGTTTATAATCATATATTTTGGCCTTACCAAACCTTCCGTATTTAGCGTTTATTGTAAAACCTGTTTCTATTACATCTCTTATTTCTGCCTCTGTAGTTCCACGCTCTTTAGCACGTTTAAAGTATGCGGTTCTATCTTAATATTCATTCTGTCTTAGTATAGTAGTCTATAACGTCGTATTACAAGTATGTCTATAAATAGTGTAAGGGGACGAACCTTTCTATGAAATTTGATAGTCCTGCACAGGTAGCTATGCTCAATCCCCCATCCTTGATGGGAGGTGTTTATTTTACGATCATGCAGGAATGTGGGAAATTTACGGATTGACACTGTAAAATTGATGTGTTATAGTGTTATATTAATGATTTGGGGATGTTGACACCTTACCCCGTAAATTGGTTACCACCAGTATAAGTAGATAGGATAATATAGAGTGAGCCTCTTGCAAAACTCCTAAACGAAAGAAGTTTTAGCTCTCCTTATGATAAAATAAGTTTCCCAAACTTAAATCGATAAGGAGAGCATCATGTTAAGAGAGAGTATATCAT
>PEAB01000076.1 GCA_002753395.1 Nitrospirae bacterium MYbinv3
TCATCGTTTGATGTGTTAGCACCCTAGTCACACTATAAGCAAGCGCAGAAGAAAAAATCCAGTGAAGTTTTGTTCACATAATGTGAAGTGGAATTCACATACTCGAGGCGAGGGGGAGTAGGGGAAGCTACCAACTTAGGGGTTTATGAATTGTACTGTTGGGTATCGGGTCTGGCAACTGTGAGGCAGATAAAACACCTTCTCTCATTGGCTTCTTAAAGTCTACGCATCTTAATAGTTGTTGAGAGGGATTACAATTAGGTGGTATAATAAGCCCTATCGTTTTGTGAAGTTTCTTTACAAGCTGTATTGCCTCAGCAAAATCGCTGTCGTTTGAAAAAATCACAGCACAATCATAGGCATTAGACCACGCATCATTAAGCAAATGAACCGCAAGATTAACATCAGATGATTTTTCTTCAGTTCTTATGACTTCTTCAAAGGTTTTATTTGGTAATGGGTTAGCAAGAGGCAGTCTAACTTTATGAGATAGAAAGTGACCGTAATAAACCTCTATTATCGAGATATGTTTTTTCAAAGCTCGAATATATGTTTTTTGTCGAATAGGTCTTTGAGTATCGCCATGCCCTGATACAATGGCGGTAAAACATTTTATCTTTAATATTTCATGACGAACGCCCAAAAGATTTTCAGACAGCAATTTTAAATCAAGCCATTTCTGATGGGTGTTTCTTACTGCTCGGTAATATAAGTTGAAACCATCTATATATACGTATGTACGCAATACTATATCGTTAAAGTTAAAAAGCAAGAGCCGCTGTTTTGCGGCTCTGCTACCCTGGGTCGAAACCACAGGGGGGGTTAGCTTTGCATTCTTATGTATCTATTAAAGCATGGGAGGTAAGTTGCTGTCAAGGGGCTTATTTGATAGCTTCCCTTGCATGTGATAGTATGCTCACCATCTTTGCCGATTCCACGCCGGTTTGCTTATTTGATTGAGGTGAATTACTCGAAAAATTCGAGCAGTTGAAAAGCCCGTAAAATCAACGGTCTCCGTCGGTCAGGGGGTGGGTGCTTTTTGGGCGCATTCCTGCATCGGGTGGGTGCACATTGCACCCAGTTTTGACACCTGGTGATACCTATTGATACTCTGTGATACCTTTGGGGATTGGCTTGGTAGCTTGATTTTATTGGTGCGCCACGAAGGATTCGAACCTTCAACCAACGGATTAAGAGTCCGCTGCTCTACCGTTGAGCTAGTGGCGCAAACAAGATTTAGTATACACCAGATTATTTATAATGTCAAACTATTTTATTCAGCCGGGTGTCTCCGACTAAGCAGCCAACATTTTATACACCCTGGCTCTGCTTGAGGAGCATGTTTGCTGCTTTACATACCCCCTCGCTGTTGAGTTCATAGAGGTGCCGCAGGATGTCCTGTCTACCATGCTCTACAAATACGTCAGGGATCCCAACAATCTTAACTGACACATCCATTATTCCTGCTGAATTTAAATATTCCAGTATGGTGCTGCCAAAACCGCCAGCAATGACGTTTTCCTCTATCGTGACAATAAACTTTATACGTTTGACCAGGTGCGATATGAAGTCCTTATCGAGAGGTTTTATAAAACGCATATTTACAACCTCAGCCTCGATCCCTTCCGCTCTGAGGGTCTTAGCCGCCATGTAAGCGGTTAACACACATTGGCCGGTTGCAAGAAAAGCGATGTCCTTACCCTCTATTAGCACCTCGGCCTTGCCATACTGCATGGGTGTGCAAAACTCCTCCATCTCCTGACATACACTATCTCTGGGAAATCTTATTGCGGCAGGTTGACTGTGATTAATGGCTAGTTTGAGCATCTCCTTTAGCTCAAAATCGTTCTTGGGGGCCATTATAGTCATATTCGGGATATGTCTTAAATACGATATATCAAAAAGTCCCTGATGCGTTGGGCCATCCTCTCCTACAATGCCTGCCCTATCTATTGCAAAAATAACAGGCAGTCTCTGTAGACAAACGTCATGCACAATTGCGTCATAAGCCCTCTGCAGGAAGGTCGAATATACGGCCACAACTGGCCTAAGTCCCTGCACCGACAACCCGGCGGCAAACGTTACCGCATGTGGTTCCGCTATACCCACGTCATAAAACCTCTCAGGAAAACGCTTGGCAAAGACCTCTAAGCCCGTTCCCTCAGTCATGGCGGCAGTGATTGCTATAATCCTGGGGTCCCTATCGGCCAGATCTACAAGGGCATCGCCAAAAAGCGAGCTAAACGACGGTGGGGTCTGACACTTCCTCGTCTGTCCTGTGTCTGGCTCAAACGGACCAACACCATGAAAGGTGCATGGATATCTCTCGGAGAACTCATATCCCTTACCCTTTCTTGTGATTATATGTACCAAAGTTGGACCTGTAGAGTCCTTGATACACTCAAAGGCGTCTATCAACTTTGCTATGTCGTGGCCCTCAATAGGTCCAATATATGAGAACCCAAGCTCCTCAAAGAGCATTCCCGGCAGGATGAAGTATTTAAGCGTGTCCTCTGTCTTTTGGGCAATCCTTGAGACGTGCCCACCCACCTTGGGGATGTATTCAATGAAGCTCTTTGTCTCCTTCTTGAGTTTTTTGTAGATGTTGCACGTCATTATCCGTGTCAGATAAGAGGACAGGGCGCCGACGTTTTTCGATATAGACATCTCATTGTCGTTGAGTACGACAATAAGATCCTTTTTGAGATGTCCGGCGTGATTTAGGCCCTCAAAGGCCAGCCCGCCAGTCATAGCGCCATCGCCAATGACCGCTATAACCTTAAAGTTCTTCCCCACACGGTCTCTGCCCTCCACAATCCCAAGGGCGGCTGAGATAGAGGTAGAACTGTGACCGGTTCCATAGGGGTCATGCGGGCTTTCTTCTCTCTTTGGAAAACCTGATAGACCGCCGTGCTGTCGCAGGGTTGGAAACCTGTCTAGTCTGCCCGTCAATATCTTGTGGGGATAGCTCTGATGCCCAACGTCCCATATGATCTTATCTACCGGTGAGTTGAACACGTAGTGCAGCGCCAGAGTCATCTCAATCACTCCAAGGTTAGAGGCTAGGTGCCCACCGTTTAACGATACCCGCTTGATTATTACCTCTCTCATCTCCTGAGCCAAGTCCTTCAGCTCGTCGGTGTTTAGGTGTTTAATGTCCGCAGGACTTTTTATCTCATTTAATCGCATAAAGATTGTCCCTTCTGTCTTATTCATTCATCACTCCACTGCTTACAGTTGCTGGGTGCATGTGATTTGTTTAATCCTAGTTTGTTCTTTTTAAGAGATAACTCGCTATCTCTTTAAGCCAGAAGGCCCTATCCTGTAATGGTTGTATTGCTTTTAAAGCGTTGCTTATAAGCTCCGAGGCAATGTCTCTTGAGCGCTCTATTCCGTACAAGGCCGGATAAGTCATCTTATGTTTAGAATCATCGGAGCCTTTTGGTTTTCCTAATTCCTCTGTAGTACCTATAATATCCAATATATCGTCAACGACCTGAAATGCTAGTCCAATGTTTTCACCGTACTGATTAATTGCATCCAACGTTTGCTCATCGGTTTCTGAGAGTATACCTCCAAGCCTCACAGATGCCCTGATGAGTGCTGCCGTTTTGTTGCGGTGTATAAACTCAAGCGTCTTACTATCAGCAGACTTACCCTCTGAGATAATATCCATAGCCTGCCCAGCTACCATGCCGTAAAGCCCAGCTGCTGAGGAAAGCTCTTTAATGGCAGTGAGCAAAGCGGTTTGAGAGACTTTATCGCTTCTGCTAAACATGTGAAATGCCTCAGTCAACAGCCCATCCCCTGCCAGTATGGCAATCGCCTCGCCATAGACCTTATGATTGGTTGGTTTTCCGCGCCGCAGATCATCATCATCCATTGCGGGCAGATCATCGTGTATAAGTGAATAGGTGTGTATCAATTCCAGTGCAGCAGCCTGGGGCAATATGTCCAACCCGCTGCCTCCACATGCCTCATAAGCTGTGATGCACAGCGCTGGACGTAGCCTCTTGCCCCCTGCAAAGACAGAATACTTCATAGCCTCATAAAAAATACCAGGCTCAATGGGGTCTCTAAAGTACTCTGAAAGGAAGTCTTCTATGATCTTCTTTTTTTCGTCTATATATCTCTTTAATTCCATTAATCTTTTCCATGTTATGACGTCAACTCCATACCGTAGCAATCGTACGGAGTACCGGCAACCTTAATCTTTATAAACAAAGGAAAAACAGAAAATTAGCTATTATGACTAAACAAGTCTTTGTGTTTACCTATCCCTACAACGACAGTTTAGAAATAGAACATGGCAAAATAAACGGTTTACATGCTTTGGTGTTATTTGAAGTTACCGCAGAAATCAACCGTTTAGACTGGAAGTGACGTTGTAGGGCTATTATCTCCATAAACTTGATACCTATACCCTCAATGAGTCTTAGCTTCTCACCTTCCCAGTATTCCTTTGTCATCATTGTATTTTCGACATTCGTCAATCTGTCCTCGACACCCGTTAGTCTACCTTTAACGTCGATCAATTCGTTTTCGATATTGGAAAGTCTGTTCTCTATAGAGTCCCTGAAAGACTGCATATCTTTTACGTGTGCATATGGCAAAAGCGCTAAATCACTCTGTGGCGGGGTTTCCATTATGCATCTCTAACCATCTGTAAAACCATCTGCTTGATAAAAGCAGCAAACTCCGTGCTTGTTATATCAACTTGCATACAATGCCTCCTTCTTAGCTATTCTTACCGTTCTAATTAAACGAGCGTTAGGAACTTACACTAGACATTCTAACGCTTATACTTATAATAGCATAAACGATGGATTACTCGGTTCTATAGTTTGGCGACTCTTTTGTAATAATCACGTCGTGGAC
Source organism: Nitrospirae bacterium MYbinv3 (assembly GCA_002753395.1). GTDB lineage: Bacteria > Nitrospirota > Thermodesulfovibrionia > Thermodesulfovibrionales > Magnetobacteriaceae > Magnetobacterium. The sequence continues at coordinate 4,879 of PEAB01000076.1, forward strand.
GTGGCTTTCCCTCAGACCGGCTTTGGTTATCTGTATTAACCTGCTGTTTTCTCTCAAATCCTTTAGGTTTGCACATCCGCAATACCCCATTCCTGACCTTAGCCCGCCTACCAGTTGAAACACGGTCTCGGCCAGGGGGCCTCTGTAGGGCACTCGTCCTTCAACGCCCTCTGGGACGAGTTTGGTGGCCTCCGTGACGTCCTCCTGCATGTACCTGTCTCTTGCACCCTGGGCGTCGGCCATTGCCCCAAGCGAACCCATACCCCTGTAGACCTTGTAACTGCGGCCCTGATACAAGACAGTCTCCCCCGGTGACTCCTCTGTGCCCGCAAAGAGATTGCCAATCATAACGATGTGCGCTCCGGCTGCCAAGGCCTTTGTAACATCACCGGAGTATTTGATACCGCCATCGGCTATTATTGGTATGTTATGCTCTCTGGCTACCTGGTATGTCTCGGATATAGCGGTTATCTGCGGTACCCCTACGCCGGCTACTATACGGGTAGTACAGATCGAACCTGGTCCTACGCCCACCTTTATGCCATCAGCTCCAGCCTCAATAAGGTCAATCGCTGCCTGCCTTGTGGCAATGTTGCCTGCTATTACAGGGATGCTGTATCTCTTCTTTATCTCTTTGAGTGTTTTTATCACAGTGGTAGAGTGTCCGTGAGCAGTGTCAATCACTATGAGGTCTACACCGTTTTCAATAAGCATATCTATCCTCTCAAACGTGTCCTTCCCCGTGCCTACAGCCGCTCCAACCCTTAACCGGCCGTACTTGTCCTTGCATGCACAGGGGTATTTCCTCTTTTTCTCTATGTCCTTTATGGTTATTAGTCCTTTTAGTCTAAACTCCGAGTCAACGATGGGTAACTTCTCAATCCTATAATGGTGTAACAGTTCCTTAGCGCTGTCCAGGTCTGTGCCCTCGGAGGCGGTTACTAGTTCATCTTTAGTCATAACCTCGCTTACCAGCTTGTTGACGTTGGTCTCAAATCTCAAGTCCCTGTTTGTAAGGATACCTATCAATTTGCCGTTTTCAGTAACCGGCACTCCCGATATCCTGAATCGCTCCATCAACACCAGAGCATCCTTAACCTGGCTCTCAGGGGAGATTGTAATGGGGTCTACTATCATACCGCTTTCAGACTTCTTTACCTTATTGACCTCTGATGCCTGTTTCTCTATGGACATCGCCTTGTGTATGAATCCGACGCCCCCTTCTCTGGCAATCGCTATGGCAAGACGAGACTCGGTTACGGTGTCCATAGCGGCGCTTATGATTGGGATATTCAACTGTATGTCCTTTGTTATAAAGGTCTCAACGTTCACCGTAGAAGGAACAACTTCCGATTTACCCGGTACAAGCAGTACATCGTCAAAGGTTAAACCCAATGGTATCTTATCCTGATACATTTGTCTTATTTCTCCTTATTTTCTATGCAATAACATTAAAGGTTTCCTTCCATACAGGGAATCCTAGATGTATCCCAACCTTAATAAATCAGCCTAACTATTATACCAAAAAACAATAAAGAAAGGTATTTGCACTTTTTACTTTTTACCCGTCAAAGTTATATAGATCGTATCTTCCTTATATTTCATGGTAACTATGCTTTTACGCTTTCTGGATTCCTGCTTACCCCTGTTCAAGCCAGGGGCAGGCTGTGGAATGACATACTTGGAAAACGGTTATTACTGTCATTCCCACGAAAGTGGGAATCCATGTCTTTAAACCATAAAAAGAAAATTACCATACTTTTTTAAGAGGATACTATAGATCCAGCAATTTTCAATGAATTTGCCGAATGGCTTTTTACAACAGTTTTGCTGTGGGTATAAAATGTTTGTTTCGTAATGATCTTACAGCAGATTGCTTAGATATCAATAGGTTCTATGTGTTTTCAGTGAGAACCTCTGCTATAGATCTTTAAAAGCGGATCTTAATGTTATTATATGGTATCTTATGTTATTATATTGATACGTATGGTTTTTAGGTTAACAGAAAAGGTAAAGGCAGCCGGTTGAGGTTCTAAGCTGGGTCCGGCGGACCTGGTAGACTTGATACGCTCTATGGGGCCGCTCTATGATGCAGAGCTGGATAAGGGGCGAGGCACGGGCCAGATCATCGTAGGGCCAGGTGATGATGCGGGTATCTATCGTTTGGGCAACATGACGATTGTGGAGACTGTTGATTTCATGACCCCTATTGTAAATGATCCGTTCTTGTTTGGTGCTATAAGCGCTATCAACTCCCTAAGCGACGTCTATGCGATGGGAGGCAGACCTGTGGCGGCTATGGCAGTGGCAGCCTTTCCCTCGTGCGATTACGACATAGGGGTACTGAAAGCGATACTTAAGGGAGCGATAGATTCGTTAAAGAAGACAGGGGCATTTCTGATCGGCGGACATAGCATCAATGCTGTAGAGCTGCAATTTGGTCTTGCCGTAACGGGTGTTGTAAATGAAGATGATATACTCAAAGTTGGTGGTGCGCGTGATGGCGATCTGTTGCTGCTAACCAAACCCCTCGGAATTGGCATACTCACAACCGCCCTTAAGAACAGGGCTATTGAGGATGATGAGATAAACGAGGCCGTCAACTGGATGCTAACCATCAACGACGTCGCATCAAGGCTGGCAGTGCAGGCAAAGGCGTCTGCATGTACGGATGTAACGGGCTTTGGGCTTTTGGGACACGCCAATAATATGCTCAGAGATACGACTGCCGATTTTATTATCTCCTACGACGACGTGCCCAAGTTACAAAAGACAAGGGAGTTGGCCGGTAGGGGAATATGTCCGGGCGGGGCGTACAAGAATCTAAGTTTTGTCAGTGGAAGCGCTGAGTTCGCCAAGCACATAGACAAGGAAAGGCAGCTCATCCTGTCAGACCCGCAGACATCGGGAGGCCTGCTGATAACGCTTGCACCGGATAAACTTAAGATCTTTGAAGAGTCTAACGTATTTTACGCTGTCATTGGAAGGGTTGTAAAAGGCTCCGGCAAGATCGTAGTGGAGTAAAACTGTTACCTCTGCAAAGGGTGTGATACGATAATATATAATCAAAAGGCGATATGGCAATACTAAGATCAATCACTTATAAGGCAGGTATAGTTTTGATGCTGTTTATTCTGATTAGCGAAATTATGCCGCCTGATTGTGTCGCAGCCGCAGACGATGCTATTGCAAAAGATCTCATAACAGCTATTGAGAAGGATATTAAATCCGTGTTTAAGGGGCGTGAACAAAAGAGGAAGGAACGTTGTCAGCCTATAACCTATATTGACAGTCTGTGGCAGTCTATCTATCTAGACTACACGGGAGAGTTTGTCTATGACATCCAGGAGACTGACGAACCAGACGCAACGTTTAAAGCAGTTGTAATGCTTGATTATTATTGGTATTTTGAGATCAAGGCAGAGGGGCCTAGTGACGCCATATATTATGGCACTCAGGAGGAGTGTATAGCTAAACTTCCAAAATACTACGTAAAAAAGACCATGAAACTCAAAGAGAAGTATGTTACATTTATAGGGACAACGAATGGGTCTTAGATCATGCAGAACATGAAAACGTCCGTTGAAATAATTCACTATTACAAGAATTCTCAGTTTACTATAGTTTTGCACTTTCTGGATTCTTGCTTACGCAGGAATGACATGGAACAGCAAAAATGCCATTTGATGTCATTCCCGCGAAAGCGGGAATCTATTTTCGAGAGCTGCATAAAATGCTGGTTTATAAAAAAGAGCAAAAGTACAGAGTTTATATAGTTTTTAATATAGAGTAATCTTAACTATGCCGGTATAGATTCAGACATGACCAGAAAAACGAAAATCAACGTACCAGCGACCGTGGTAAGCAGCCTTGGCGTTAGGCTTTTTTATATACTTGCTGCTGTATGCACGTTTGGGCTTTTCATACTGCTGTACCTGTTTTATCTGTTTAGCAAGGAACAAAAGCAGCGCTTGAGGTACGAAAGGTCGCTTCAAATGATAAGGCAACAGTTGGAGGGCCTGATTGAGTCCAGCCATGCGGTTATATATAGCCGCAGGCCAGGAAGCGGTTACCCTTTTATCTATATAAGAGAAAACGTTACAGTTCTCCTCGGTTATACATCCAAACAATTCATCAATGACCCCGATCTATGGTTTAAAAAAATACACCCTGAAGATCAGGCGTTGGCATTAAGCAGCCTCAACACCACGGATGTTAGCGTATACAATCTTACTCAGTATAGGATACTTCACGCAAACGGGGACTATAGATGGATACAGGACAACACAAAGCTCATATTCGATCAATCAGGCAGTCCCATTTTAGTCCTTGGCAGTTGGATAGATGTAACGCAGTACGTTACCTCAGTTCAGGCCTTAAAAGACAGCGAGGAGAGGTTCAGAAACCTCTTTAATGAAAAGCTCAAATATGAAAAGGAGCTTTTAAAGAAGACCGAGCAGCTTGACAACCTAAACAAGAACCTCCAGCAGAAGGTAGAGGATGAGGTCATTGCGCGACAGACGCAAGAGCAGATACTCATACATCAATCCCGTCTGGCTGCAATGGGCGAGATGATAGCCGTTATCACCCATCAGTGGAAGCAGCCCCTGAACACCCTGTCGCTGCTTGTTCAGGACGTTGTCGAGGCGTACTCTTTTGGGGAGGTCAACCAGGAGTACGTAAATGAATTCGTGGGCGAGGCTTTAGCACAAATACAATTTATGTCCAGCACGGTCAACGACTTTAAAAACTTCTTTAAGACGTCCAAGAGCAAGGTTGATTTCGACTGTATGGAGTCTGTCATGGAGGTGGTTAATCTGTTGTCGTCGCAGCTTAAGGCCTTTAGCATTGAGCTTAGTTGTATCAAAGACGGTAATCCTGTTATGCTTGTCTCAGGGTATCCTAATGAGTTTAAGCAAGCGGTGCTTAACATCCTCAACAACAGCGTGGATGCCATCGTACAGCGGGAAAAGGGAGATCTTCCTACTATAATAAAGGAGATAACAATCAAGGCACACAACGAGGATGACAGGGTAATCCTGGCTATTAGCGATACCGGCGGCGGTATACCTGCACAAAACATGGGCAGGCTATTTGAGCCATATTACACGACTAAGAAGGAAGGCACTGGTATAGGTCTGTACATGGCCAGGACTATAATTGAAGGAAACATGGGAGGTAAGATACATGCAGAGAATACAGACAAAGGCGCCTCCTTCGTGATAGAGCTAAAGAGGGTGCATAAGAACTTCATCCATTGACAAGCGCTGCATTTTTTGTCTAATCTATATCGATTGAGGGAACTTTGTATTTAGTAAAAATAGGAACTTGACCTTATAGTAGACGCTCAACGTAAGACGCTTGGTCCGAGACCAGAGTCGCCAAACCTGCTGCTATTAAAGCTGAAATAGTACCTATAATTTAAACAATTCGCCTAATCTCCATTATGAGCAAAATCTGCCGACGCTGCCGCAGATTTAAAACTGTCAAGACCGGGGGCGACAAAACTCCCTGTAGTATTCTTAGTAGTCCTGCAGAAGTAGTGGTGATCGTAGACTAAACCCTTACTATTCAATAGTGCAAAGAACTGGACAAGACCTATTCCTTTTGCACATCTGGTTTCCGGCTTACGCAGGAACGACATAGACGAGCTAATAAAGCCATTCCTGTCATTTCCACGAAAGTGGAAATCCATTTTTAAATACCGCTTAAATGCTTTATTAGAAAAACTGCCATAGGAGAGTATTACAACATCTGCAGGACTACCGTATTCTTAAGAGGATGGGTTAACTGTGTAGGCCAATACACTAAATACCTTAGTAAAATACAGTGTTTACCAGGGTGCATAATCGTCTTTATACTGAGTATGATGTTATCACTATAGTTTGCTGGGTTGACTATCTGCTGATAACATGTGGTTTTTATTGGATTACTTTGGTGGAGTAAACGGAACAGCCATTACAAAGTTATATGAAAAGGAGGTAGTTCTATTACAGATTAAATATTTTAATGGATTACAGCAAAGTAGTCTGTAGGTATATTATACAGGTACTATATTTTATCAACTTATACCAAGTTGCGTTTATACCAGTATTAGTATGGAAGGGGAGACCCTGTCTCCCCTCAGACCCCTCTGCAAGGGGACCAGTCCCCTTGACTCCATAAAAATTCAACTTTTTTGGATGCAACTTAGTATTACAAGATTTAGTTGTTATAACAGACATGATGGAGGATATATGAAGTGGTTTTACGATTTAAAGATCAGTGTTAAGCTAATAGTCAGTTTTGTCCTAGTAGCCTTGATTGCAGGTGCGATAGGCTACATAGGCATGACTGACATCCACAAACTTTCAGTCTCAAACAAAGATACGTACGATAATATGTTGATGCCCATGGCTATTGTGGCTAATATCGAAAAGAATTACCATAAGATTCGCGTCGCGGGGAGAGATCTTGTGATAAGTGAAAAAGCGGAGGATAGGCTGAAGTATGCTAATCTTATCAAGGAACTCAGAGAAGAAATAGATAAAAAATCTAAAGAGTATGAAACAACATTCTTTGATGACACAGACAGGGCCAATTTCAAGGAGTTCGTAGATGCTAAAGCAGCTTACAAACTGCTCGTTGATAGGGTGATAGAACTTGCCTTGGCCGGCAAAAACGCTGAGGCACTTAACTTCTTGCGCACCGAAGCTCACAAGGCATCCAAGGCAGAAGAAATGGCAATAGACAAGCTCTTTGACTACAACGTAAAAATGGCCAAAACTACAACCGATAAAAACGCTAGTGAAGCCAAAACGGCAACCACATTGATTGTTACATTTACAGCAGTTGGCATGATCATAGCCATCATTCTTGGCCTCTTCATTGCAAGGATAATCTCCAGACCAGTAAAGAGCATGGTTAATGCTGCCGATAGACTGGCCTTAGGCGAAGTGGATATAGAGATCGGAGAAGACTCCAAAGATGAGATCGGACAACTTGCACAGTCCTTTAAGCGTGTGATTGACAACATAAGGGAATCGGCATCGGCGGTCGAGAAGATTGCCGCTGGCGACCTCTGCATCGATGTCAAGGCAAAATCGAATAAAGACATCCTCAGCAGGAGTATGCAAACGGTAGTAGAGACCCTGCGTAGTCTGGTTACAGAAGCTGAAATGCTAACAAAGGCTGCGGTTGAGGGAAGACTCGCCACAAGAGGCAGCGTCGATAGGTTTAACGGCGGCTACAGAGAAATCGTTAATGGCGTTAATAAGACCCTGGATGCCGTTATAGGACCTTTAAACGTCGCGGCCAACTACGTTGAAAGAATAAGCAAGGGTGATATTCCGCCTATCATTACAGATCCTTACAACGGTGACTTTAATACGATCAAGGACAACCTCAATGCAATGGTCAAGATGATGAACGACCTGTTGTCCGAGACAGATGGTATAATTAAGGCAGCCGCCAATGGAGAGCTTGACAGGCGGGCCAACGCCGAATTGTTTATTGGGGGGTGGAAGAGGCTCGTCTCTGGCGTCAACGATACAATAACCAATATCGTTAACCCGTTAATGGTAACAGCTGAGTATGTAGATAAGGTCGCTACAGGGGTAATCCCGCCGGCTATAATAACCGAGTACAAGGGGCAGTACAACGTAATCAAAAGCAACCTTAATGCGATGGTCAAGATGATGAATGACCTGTTGTCCGAGACAGATGGTATAATCAAGGCAGCCGCCAATGGAGAGCTTGACAGGCGGGCCAACGCCGAATTGTTTGTTGGGGGCTGGCAGAAGCTCGTCTTAGGCGTCAACGACACAATAACCAATATCGTCAACCCGTTAATGGTAACTTCCGACTACGTGGATAAGGTTGCAAACGGGGTTATACCACCAGTTATAACAATCGAGTACAAGGGGCAGTACAACGTTATCAAGTGCAACCTCAATACAATGGTCAAGATGATGAATGACCTGTTGTCCGAGACGGATGGCATAATCAAGGCAGCCGCCAATGGAGAGCTTGACAGGCGGGCCAATGCCGAATTGTTTGTTGGGGGTTGGAAGAAGCTTGTTTCTGGTGTCAATGATACAATAACCAATATCGTCAACCCGTTAATGGTAACAGCCGAGTACGTGGATAAGGTTGCCAAGGGAGTAATCCCGCCGGTTATAGCAACCGAGTACAAGGGGCAGTACAACGTTATCAAGTGCAACCTCAATACAATGGTTACTAAACTTACTGAGATTGTATCTGAGATTAAGCTGGCTGCAAACAACGTTGCATCAGGTAGTCAAGAGTTGAGTTCAAGCGCCCAGGAGATGTCTCAAGGGGCTACGGAGCAGGCTGCGGCGGCAGAGGAGGCATCCTCATCAATGGAGCAGATGGCATCCAACATCAGGCAAAGCGCTGACAACGCCCAGCAGACACAGAAGATAGCCGATAAATCAGCATCAAACGCCAGGGAAGGTGCTAAGTCAGTAGCGGAAACGGTAACGGCTATGAAGGAGATAGCAAGCAAGATATCCGTGATCGAGGAGATTTCACGTCAGACCAACCTCTTGGCCCTTAATGCTGCTATCGAGGCGGCCCGAGCAGGTGAACATGGTAAGGGGTTTGCCGTGGTAGCTTCAGAGGTAAGGCAACTGGCCGAGCGCAGCCAGGTTGCAGCCGGCGAGATAACCAATCTCGCCAAAACAAGCGTAGGAGTAGCCGAGAAGGCCGGCTCTATGCTTGCCACCATGCTTCCCGACATCCAAAAGACGGCAGAATTGGTTCAGGAAATCAGTGCTGCAAGCAACGAACAAAACTCTGGCGCCGATCAAATAAATAAGGCAATACAGCAGTTGGATCAAGTCATACAACAAAACGCCTCAGCTTCTGAGGAGATGGCATCTACCTCTGAGGAACTCTCTTCACAGGCCGAACAACTACGAAACATAATATCGTTTTTTGTAACCGGTGATGAACGCAGCGAAAGAGCTGTTGTACAACGAAAACCTGAAACGTTGCAAAAGAGACCTCAAGCCGCCAAGATGTCTCAAAAATCCGCTGTTAGAACAACCAACAGTATTAAACCCAAGGTCTATGTTGGAAGTAGGGATGGCTTAGCTCTGATGATTAGCGACAGCGATAACGGCGAGTCAGACATGAAGTTCGAAAGATATTGAGGCATTGCATAAAGTAACCATGGACTGCTTATAGTCATAGAAGGGGGAGCTATGCTCCCTCTTAATCCCCTAGTAGGGGGCGCAGCCCCTTGACCCTTAGTAATTTTTACTATATTATTTCTAACCTTATCAAAATCAAGGTAAATTTGTTATAATGTATAAGGATGAATATAAAAAATCTGTTTTTCTTTGAACGGGTAGGGCTTAGACGGCTATATATAGCTATTGTGATAGTGTTTACAACGCTCATCTCTGTTAGTGAGTATTTTATGACCACCAAAATACTTACGGCGTCATTTTTTATTCACTTGGGAGAGGCTTTAGCAGCCTTTGTGGTGTTGTATCTCATAACCGTAAAAAAGGCAGGAGAACCATTGTCAGAACTACCGGACGAATACAGGCAGCTCATACTTACTATATTGTATAAGGATGGTTTTGACCAAAAGAAGGTAAACACATTTACGGACTTTTGTGAATTACAGATGAAGTTTAACAAGCTCACAACAGCGCATCTAGGAAACGTGATAGAGGAGACCGAGGCGGCCGCTCACGGGATAATTAAGAGACTCAATGAGACGGAACTGTCCATGAACGAGCTGGTTGGTACGCTTACCTCCTTGCATGACGATAGCGAGTCGTTGGCAAGACAATCAAACATGACGATAGAAAAGAACGAGGAGACGGCCACTGTCTTATATAACTATATAGAGAATCGTTTGGTAGAATTAGATAGGGACAGTAAGATAGTGCAAGATCTGGTAAAAAGCGCCAACTCTATGTTGGCGATGGTTCAGATGATGAAAGATATAAGCGACCAGACCAATCTCTTGGCCCTAAACGCGGCCATAGAGGCCGCCAGAGCCGGTGAGGCGGGACGAGGTTTTGCAGTGGTTGCCGATGAGGTGCGGAAACTCTCCAGTCACTCAGAAAAGGCCGCAACAGAGATAGGAAGCGCTATTACTGCAATGGCTAAACAGATACAAGGCAATTTTGCCGTAAAACTAGACAAAGAACACCAAAGAGACGAAACGGAGTTTTTGAAGTCTATTGAGGCACAGCTTGGAAAAATGGGTGAAGGATATAGGATGGTTAATAATCTAAACATACAGATCCTTCAGAGGGTTGGCCAAAGCAGCAAGATCATATCAGACAAGCTCACAGACGCCCTGGTAAACATCCAGTTTCAGGATATAACACGGCAACAGATAGAACTGATCATCCGTGGCATGGCTGAAATTGACCAGTATATAGAAAATCTTAAGACATGCCTGCAAAAAGGAGACAAGCACTGTGAGACAGAGTGCTCCATCTCTGATTTTGACGTAAATAAGATATTTTCATACTATGTGATGCAAAAGCAGCGTGACATCCATCACGAGGTAATTGGTAAGCCCAAACACCAACATAGGGCGCTGCAGAAGGATCCAACAGGTGGTGATAAGGTCGACGGCTCCAACAACGACGAAATCACGTTTTTCTAACGCAAGTACAGGTGGTGATTGTCTTTATGCCTGCAATACTTCATGAATCGTCGCTGCATCCTTGAAGTTTACACCCAATGCCTGAAAATGTGCCTTTCCGTAATCAACCTTTTTGTTTTCGCTCTCACGCCTTTTATCCCTGTCGATGGTGCTTTTTGTTGCACGCACCAGATATAGTTTGTCCGTATCTTCAACCACAACTGCCCAGTCGGGATTGTAGTTACCCAGTGGCGTTGCCACCTGAAACCAACGAGGCAGTTTACAGAAGAATTTCACCTTAAGATCGTTGTCTAACAGACCTGCAATCTCTTTTTCCGTATCAGAATCATAAGCGATAAAATCATATGGCGTGCGATTGTCTGTGCTTTGAATTTTATACAGCCGATATAGATACTCTGCCACCTCCTCTGCTTCAAAAAGCCTCATTTCGTAATACTGTCCTGTGATTGGTTCATATTTAATACCGTCAATGATCATCTCGTGCATGGCACGTTTGATAAGCCTTGAA
>PEAB01000077.1 GCA_002753395.1 Nitrospirae bacterium MYbinv3
TTTTTAGGGAGAATGCTGCGTAGTTTTCTCTTGCTCTCAATCCATACAGTCACCCCTTTGCCAATTGAACCCCACAAAGATATATCTCCACTCTTCAATGAGAATTACTGCCGAAAGAGGCCAAAACTTGACAATATCATATAGATACTATGTACAATACTACCAGATGGTTAAAAAACTTGGTAGTCCTGCACAAGTAGTGGTGACAGTAAACTTAACCCCCTCCCCTAACCCCTCCCATCAAGGGAGGGGGATTGAATATCACTACCTCTGCAGGACTACCAAAAACTTCTTAAGGAGGTTTGTATGTATAGCAGATTTCTATCTAAGTCAAGCGTGTTTTGTCCAAAAACCAGCTACAGGGTTTTCTCAACTGTTGTTTTCGCACTGTCTATAGCAGTATTTTTATGCTGCGCCAATGTAGTGAATGCCACAGGTAGTGGATTTCTCCTGACTGTTGTAAAGGGAGGAACAGGCGTTGGTACTGTAACAGCATCAACTGGTACTCTCACCTGGAACGGCAATACGGGTACGGCCGTGTATGTGCCAAACACTCAGGTAATCCTTACTGCTATACCCGGTAAGGATTCGATGTTTGACGGATGGACGGGGTGTAGTGAGAGCACAGCTAACCGGTGTACGGTGATCATGACGGAGGCCAAGAACGTCGCTGTGGATTTTAAGTTTGTAAGGAAGAAGACTAAAAAAGACCTTGATGGTAATGGCAAAAGCGATGTCTTGCTCCAGAATAGTTCAACAGGGGATGTGGTTGTCTGGTTAATGGACGGCACCAACAAGATGAAAACAGCTTATGTGGCCAATGGTGTACCCACCAGCTGGAAGGTTAGGGCAGTTCATGACTTCAATGGCGATGGCAAGGCAGATGTCCTATGGCACAACGTTGATACTGGAGACGTCTATGTATGGCTAATGGATGGTACCACAGCAACATCTGGGGCCTTTGCAGCCAATGGGATATCATCAGACTGGCACATTAGAGGTATTGGAGACTTTGACGGTGATGGTAAAAACGACGTAATGTGGCAAAACTCAACAACAGGAGCTGTATACATCTGGCTAATGGCTGGTAATACACAAAAATCCGGAGGTTTTGCAGTAAAAGGCATGGAACCGGATTGGCAATTCAAAGGTGTTGGTGACTTTGACGGCGACGACAAAGCAGATGTCCTATGGCAAAACAAAAATACTGGCGATGTCTATATTTGGCTAATGGATGGCACCAGTATCAAGAAAGGTGATTACATATCCTATAATATACCTGCTGATTGGCTAATTAAAACAGTAGCCGATTTTGATGGTGATGGCAAGGATGACATCCACTGGCAAAATACAAGAACCGGTAACGTGTACATATGGCTGATGGATGGTACTACGATAAAAGGGGGAGATTTTGTAAAGCCCAAAGGAAGTGGAATTCTATTTAGAGAGATGATAGAACGTGGCGCCAGCGCTGATGGCTGGGATACGAAATCAGTCGGTGATTTTAATGGCGATAGCAAGAACGATATGCTCTGGCAGAACAACACAAACGGCGACCTCTACCTCTGGTTTATGGATGGCACAGGGATAAGCAGCGGCGGCTTGGTAGAGCAATCTCTGCCAAGCAATTGGTCGATATATTGATTCTCAAACACTTAGGTATATGCACATAGGTAATATTTTAGCAACCACGCCAGACATTTACGGGGTCAAGAGGACTGGTCTCCACGTGGGAGGGTCTAGGGAGGGCAAAGCCCTCCCTATTTTTTTACATCTTCACAGCCTTAAGTCAACACCATCACTCCTAACCCCTCCAAATAAAAAACAAAGAGTTTTTTTGTAAATGTTTTTGTTAATATACTTATACGCTAATATGGAGAATATAAGAGAAATGTCAAATACTATACCACAGATACATGGTACAACGGTAATATGCGTACGCAGGCAAGACAGTGTTGTTATGGCAGGGGATGGGCAGGTAACGCTGGGCAGCACGGTTTTAAAGCACAATGCCAGAAAGGTCAGGAAGATGTACTCGGACAAGGTGCTTGCTGGTTTCGCTGGAGCAACGGCCGATGCTATAACCCTATTTGAGAAGTTCGAGGGCAAGCTTGAGACCTACAGAGGCAACATGACGCGCGCTGCAGTGGAGCTTGCAAAGGAATGGAGAACGGATAAGATATTAAGGAGGCTTGAGGCGTTGCTTTTGGTTGCAGATAAGGAGATTACCTTTATAATATCAGGCAATGGAGACGTGATAGAACCTGAAAAAGGAATTGCCACAATAGGTTCAGGCGGACCATACGCCGATGCAGCGGCACGCGCCCTCTATGACAATACCTCACTCAGCGCCAAAGAAATAGTGCAAAAGGCTATGGAGATCGCCGCTGACATCTGTATTTATACGAATAAAAACATAAACTTTGAGGAATTATAATGGAAAACCTAACACCAAGGATTATTGTTCAGGAGCTTGACAAGTACATTATAGGGCAGAATAAGGCAAAGAAGGCCGTAGCCATAGCTTTACGCAATAGATGGCGGAGACAACAGCTTTCTGAGGAGCTAAGGGATGAGGTGCTGCCTAAAAACATAATAATGATCGGTCCTACTGGTGTTGGTAAGACAGAGATTGCCAGAAGACTGGCAAAACTTGCCAGTGCACCTTTTATTAAAGTGGAGGCATCTAAGTTTACTGAGGTTGGCTACGTAGGGCGCGATGTAGAGTCTATGATACGCGATCTTACAGAGTTGGCCGTCAATATGGTCAAGGAAGAACACTTCATAAAGATCCAGTAAAGGGCGCGGATACTCGCTGAGGATAGGATGCTTGACATCCTTCTGCCGATCGCTAAGGGCAGCAAAAATGCACCGCTAACTGCTGAGGAAAAACAAAAACACAGCGAAACAAGAGACAAATTCAGGGAAAAACTCAGGGAGGGCAAGCTCGATTCCAGGTATGTCGATATCGAGGTCAAGGAAAAGATAATGCCATTCGGTGTGATCTCTAACATTGGGTTAGACGACCTAGAGATCAACCTAAAGGAGATGCTAGGCAGCTTCATGCCGGAGAAGGCCAAACGAAAAAAGGCAAAGGTACCAGATGCCTTGCAGCACCTCACTAAGGAGGAGGCTGGCAAGATGATAGACATGGACAAAGTCACAAAGGAGGCCATTCAGAGGACAGAACAAAGCGGGATCGTCTTTATAGATGAGATAGATAAGATAGCCAGCAGAGGTTCCTCACATGGCCCAGACGTTTCACGTGAAGGCGTTCAGAGAGACCTTCTACCCATAGTGGAAGGTACAACGGTTACCACCAAGCACGGACCAGTGAAGACCGATCACGTGTTGTTCATAGCAGCAGGCGCATTTCACGTCTCAAAGCCGTCAGACCTTATCCCTGAGCTTCAGGGAAGATTCCCTATCAGGGTTGAGTTAGAGGCCCTTGGCAAGGATGACTTCGTTCGCATACTCACAGAGCCAAATAACGCCCTTATTAAGCAGTATGTGGCACTCATGGCTACAGAGAACTTTGAAATCGAGTTTGTAACTGACGCTATTGACGAAATAGCAGGTATCGCAGCAACCGTAAACGAAAAGACCGAAAACATCGGAGCCAGACGCCTGCATACCGTCATGGAGAAGCTGCTTGAGGATATATCTTTTGAGTGCCCGGATCTGGAAAAGGGCAGCCTGTATATAGACAGCAACTATGTAAAACTCAAACTGGCTGATATAGTCAAGGATGAGGACCTCAGTCGTTACATATTATAAATGGCCGCTCATACTCCTCTTGGCGGTTCATCTTACCGGATGCACAACATCGGTAAAGGTTAAAAAGTACAAGCACCCTACAACCGGGCACCAGGAGTCTGTCACACCGTACGCACAGCCTAAGGAGGAGAGCAGTTTAATGATAGCCTCCTGGTATGGGATAGACTTTCACGGTAGACCTACGGCCTCTGGAGAGATATACAACATGTACGCCTTTACTGCTGCGCACAAGACCCTGCCCTTTGGGACGTTAATCAAAGTAACCAACCCACAAACGGAACAGTCAGCCAACGTTGTGGTCAACGACAGAGGTCCTTTTGTTGAGGGAAGGGACATCGACCTGTCGTATGGGAGCGCCAAGGAGATAGGGCTCGTAGGTCAGGGCGTAGGGCTGATTGAGGTAGAGTTTTTAGGCAGGGATAATAAGTACGTCAAATACATTAGGGTGTATGATGCTCCAACCAAAGGCCCACACGTTACCGTCTACACTATTCAGATAGCATCTTTTGAGGATAAACAAAACGCCCTCAGATTAAAAAAAGCTCTTGAATTAGCCTACACAGACGTCTTTATCAGAGAGGCCAGCGTTAACGGAAAGACCTTTTACAGGGTGAGAGTCGGCAGGTACCAAGACAAGGTCAAGGCCATCGCCACTGCCAATACATTAGCTCAGGAGGGTTATGACACCCTCGTCTCCAACGACTAATACCACGTGAGGGCATAATTATCTGGCATTGTCTTGCTTAGACGGTAAATTTGCCTATATCGAGCAAACCTTTAAGACATTATGTGTCCCCATCATACCTTGTTCACTGTGGAGGCTTACAGAATGTTTCAAATCGCCTTTGTCGTTTACTCAGTTGATATGGTACAATATTAAAGAGTATGAAAAAACCATATGAAGATATAGCGCTCATTATTAAAGATTCAAGTTATAGTCTTGCTTTGTTCGATCAAAAACTGATTGGTGAACTTGAACAAAGCATAATTCTGAAAGACGGCAAGCCATATGTTGTTTGTATCATTCGCGATAAAGAAATTGCGTTAAAGCCGGAGGAAATTGTCCGTCAGCTTTATTTGATAAAGTTAATCAAGGAATACGATTATCCTAAAAAGAGGATAGCGCTTGAACATGCAATCAATTTTGGCCGTGAAGTAAAATATGCCGATATTGTTATTTTTGATAAAGACCGCCCGACCGTTGAATATATTATAGTTGAAATAAAGAAACCAAGGCTGCAAGACGGGAAAAATCAATTGCGTTCGTACACCTACGCCACTGGTGCACCGATTGCAGTTTGGACCAACGGGGGACAAATCTCACACTACAACCGAAAAGATCCTAATTATTTTCAAGACATTACCGATATCCCCAAATCTGATCACACGCTTGAAGATATTTTGAAAGAAAGATTTACTCTTAAGGATTTAATGGTTAAAGACAAGATACCAAACGAAGGAAAATCGCTCAAAACCATTATTCAGGAAATGGAAGATGAAGTCTTGGCAAATGCCGGTGTAGATGTTTTTGAAGAAGTCTTTAAACTCATTTTCACTAAACTCTACGACGAATTGCAGAGCAAAAAAGATAAAATACGTATAGATGATTATCTTGAAGACAGGTTAACTAAAGAAGAGAGTGATGATTATGACAAGATCAAAGAAATGTTGGTAGGGTATGATGACAGTAAATTCAGAATGCTGGAATTTAGAAACACCGGACAATCAGAAGGCGAACTTAAAACTAAAATCCAGAAGCTCTTTGATGAGGCCAAAGACAAATGGCAGGGCGTATTTGATGGAGCCAGTAAGATTCAGCTTTCGCCGTCTCATCTCTCCGTCAGTGTCTCTGGCTTGCAGGATATAAAACTCTTCAACTCTAATCTGCAAGTTATTGACGAGGCATTTGAATATTTAATCTGTAAATCAGCCAAGGGCGAAAAAGGGCAATATTTTACACCTCGTCATGTGATTGACATGTGCGTCAAAATGCTCAATCCCAAAGCTGGAGAATATATGATAGACACTGCCGCCGGTTCTTGCGGTTTTCCAGTGCATACTATTTTTTACATTACCGGTCATCTTTTCCAAAACACGGAGGTTTCCGAAGAAGACAAAGATAATGTGCTAAAAGTCTTTGGCATTGACTTTGACGAAAAAGTTGTGAGAGTAGCTCGTACTTTGAGTTTAATTGCTGGAGACGGCAACACCAATGTCTTGCACTTGAATAATCTTGATTATGACCGTTGGAACGAAACTATAAATAACCGAGACTGGTACGATACTTACGGTGGAGGACTAAAAAGGATTGAAGCCCTGAGAAAAGATCCAAACTCTTACAAAGAATTTAATTTTGATATTCTCATGGCAAACCCACCGTTTGCAGGAGATATAAAAGAATCTCGAATAATCCACAAGTATGATCTTGGCTATAATGAAAAGCAAAAGCCGAAATCAAAAGTAGGACGTGATATCTTGTTTATTGAGAGGAATCTAAACTTTTTGAAATCAGGCGGTAGAATGGCTATTGTCTTGCCACAAGGCCGTTTTAATAACATATCGGACAGATACATTCGAGAATATATTGCTGAAAAAGCCAGAATTTTAGCGGTAGTCGGACTTCATGTAAATACTTTCAAGCCTCACACAGGGACAAAAACCAGCGTCTTGTTTGTCCAAAAATGGAATGACGATCCGGAAAAAGGTCAGCTTTGTCCAAAGATGGAAGACTATCCTATTTTCTTTGCTGTATCAGAGAAATCAGGTAAGGATAATTCCGGCGAGTATGTCTTCATAAAAAACGGCAATGGCCAACGCAGTATAGATAAAAATCGTCATTTGATAATTGACCATGATTTGCACAATCACAACGGAGCTTTGCCCGATGGCGTGGCTGAAAAGTTTATTGAGTGGGCGAAAGTGGAAAAGCTGAGTTTTTGGAGATAATCTTATTAATATGAAAAAACTTGATTTCCAAACAAAAGAAAAATTAATCTCTCTTTCAGGTGCTTGCTTTTGGTATTGGGGATCATTTTATAAGTTTTTGGATAGTTGTGGAGTTCCAAAATCAACTGTAAATAGGTATCCTAAAGAATCATTTAACAAATATCAAGTAATGGAAAATGTTTTGAGTGATTTAGAAAAAGCTAATAAACCCGAAATTATTGAAAGTATCATATCAAATTTCTTCCAAATGCAAAATGCACTTGATAAAGATAAATTGGATACTGAAAAAGCTAAGACTCTTTTGCATGAATTTAGGGAGTTGGTTAAAAATGATCCTATTGAAAGAGAAATTCAGAAAAGACAGGTTGAACAAAATAAGGAGAAATCTAAAAAAGAAAATGAAGAACGACTATTAAAATCAAAAAAAATAGATGAACTTAAGGAAAAATTTAATGCCTTACATCAGAATAAAAATAACGCGCAAAAACGTGGATTTGAATTTGAGAAATTATTTTTTGAGATTTTAGATATAGAACAATTTGAATGTAGAAAACCATTTAAAAATAAGAATGAGCAAATAGATGGATTTTTTAAATATGAAAAATTTGATTATCTGGTTGAGTTAAAATGGGAGACAAATAGTATAAAACAAGACGGGCTATCAATTTTTGATGGGAAAATCAACGGCAAACTTCAAAGCACTAGAGGTTTTTTTCTTGCAGTAAATGGATTTGATCAAAATGCAATCGATAAATTTTCTGGCCACAGTCCAAAAATTATCTTAATGGATGGTCAGGACTTAATGAGTATCTTAGATGGTAGAATTACTTTTTTTGATTGTCTTAAGTCAAAAATTGATGCATTAGTAAGACGAGGGGAAATATTATCTCGCATAATATAAGATAACTATGCAATATTCAGTTGTAAATTATAAAGATTTGGAAAAGGGATCATGGAGACTGGACCCAGAATATTATCATCCTGAGAATCTATTTTTGTTAAAAGTGTTAAAAGAACAAAGCTACTCTCATATCTGTGACTTTTCTTTTGTAACCGATGGTATTCACGCATCAATTGAGTTTGATGATAAGAGTAAAATCAACCTTTTGTCAGCAAAGACAACAAAAGAAAATTATTTTGATTTATCCGGCACAGGTTTTATCACTAAAATACAAGATAGCAAAAACAAAAGAACTCGATTAAAAATTGATGATGTCATTATTTCAACAGTAGGAACAATAGGAAACTGTGCAGTAGTTGACGAAAGCATCTTACCGGCAAATGCAGATCGCCATGTCGGCATAGTCAGAATAAAAAAAGATTATAAGCCGAGATTCTTATCTTCTTTTTTACTTTCAAAATATGGTAGATTTCAAACTTTCAGAGAGGCTACCGGTAACATTCAATTGAATTTATTTGTCTACAAAATCAAAGAGATTGTTGTTCCAAGGCTGTCATTTAACTTCCAGGATATAATTGAAAATCTTTGTATAAAGGCAAATCAATTACTATTAAATTCAAAATCTCTCTATTACCAAGCCGAACAACTTCTCCTCTCTGATCTCGGCCTTTCGGACTGGAAACCTACACACAAACTTGCCTTTGTAAAAAGATTTTCAGACACCAAACAAGCTGATCGTTTTGATGCTGAATATTTCCAACCTAAATACGAGGAAATCATTGACGCTGTTAAAAGATACAAAGGCGGTTTCGATGAGTTAGGAAATCTGGTGAAAATCAAAAAGAGTGTTGAACCAGGAAGCGAAGCATATCAAGAAAGTGGAGTGCCTTTTGTTCGAGTCAGCAACCTTTCTAAACTTGATATTTCCGATAATAACCAGCATTTTATATCCGATAAATTATATAATGAACTCAAAACACATCAACCCCAAAAAGGCGAAATCTTGCTTTCAAAGGATGCAACGCCGGGCATTGCTTATTATTTAAATGAAGAGACACAAAAGATGATTGTTTCAGGCGGTATTCTGAGATTACAGATAGACAAGCAGCAAGTATTGCCTGAATACCTAACTCTTGTGTTAAATTCTACAATTATCCAAAAACAAATTGAGCGTGATACTGGCGGTTCAATTATAAATCACTGGAGACCAGATCAGGTAGAAACAGCGATAATCCCGATCTTGAAAGAAGATAAACAAAAAAAGATTAAGGAACTCGTTGAACAATCATTTAACGATAGAAAAGTATCAAAATCCCTATTTGAAATCGCCAAACGTGGCGTTGAAATGGCAATTGAGAAAACAGAAAAAGAAACAGAAACTTGGATAAAAACGTCAGAGGCCATAGAGGTTGGGATGGTTAAGCCTGAACTATTACACGGAAAGGGTTCAACGACCCCCATTTTATCGCAGCGGGGGGCAAGCCGCCCCTGAGCACCCACCTGGCATAAGAGAGGAAGAACTTTGGAAGACTTAGTTGCTAAGGCAGAGATACTTATAGAGGCTCTGCCATACATCAGGAATTTCTATAAAAAGACATTTGTTATCAAGTACGGCGGTTCTGCCCAGACCAGGGATGACCTGAAGGAGCTATTTGCCGGCGATGTCGTATTGTTTAACTACGTAGGGATTAACACCGTTATAGTGCATGGTGGTGGTCCGCAGATCACAACGATGATGCAGCGGTTTGGGAAGCAGCCTGTTTTCGTCGATGGCCAAAGGGTTACCGACAGCGAGACGATGCAGATAGTGGAAATGGTGTTAGGTGGGCTTATAAACAAGGAGATCGCCTCGTTGATTAACCGTCATGGGGGGAAGGCCGTGGGGCTGACCGGAAGGGATGGCGGGCTGATAAAGGCAAGAAAAAAGCGTGGTACTGTCGACATGGGTCTAGTCGGTGAGGTAGAGGGAGTTGATGCCTTGATTTTAACGGCGCTTATCTCTAATGGTTTCATACCGGTAATCGCCCCTATTGGCGCTGGCTCTGATGCAGGTGCACTTAACATAAATGCCGACCTGGCAGCCGCAGCCATAGCCTCAGCGCTTGAGGCCGAAAAGCTCATCCTCTTGACTGACGTACCTGGGATCCTTGATAAGGATGGCAATATCATCTCAACGCTTAGGGCAGATGACATCCAGCCACTAACCGATGAGGGCACCATTAAAGGCGGGATGCTGCCAAAGGTACATGCCTGTCTTCAAGGGTTGCATAACAACGTGACAAAGACGCATATAATCGACGGACGAAATCCTCACTGCCTCCTCCTTGAGATATTCACCCAAAAAGGTGTGGGAACTGAAATCATCCTTTAATGCCATCAGAAGCAGATAGCTACGATAAGCGCTATTATGCTGCCAGGGCACAGGATGGCGATCGTATAGCCCTGAGGTTTTACGCCCGTATTGTGCAATCATATGTAAAGCGTGGCAGGGTTTTCGACTACGGCTGTGGCACTGGGCACTTCATAAAGCACTTTGTAAAAAAGAGTTGCGCTACAATCCAAAAAACTGGCGGGTACGAAACATATGTCTACGACATCTCACCCTATGCCCTCGATATGGTGCGAAACCTCTGTCCAGATGTACAAATAAGCGAAGACCCTGAGTCGTTACAGCGACACTCTTTTGACCTAATCACGACCTTACACGTCTTGGAGCATATTGTTACCCCAGATCAGACACTCGCTCTGTTTTCATCGCTTTTGGTAGAGGGCGGCAAACTGTTTTTTGTGGTACCCAACATATCCGGTCTGGGACGCCGTTTAAAGAAAGGTGCTTGGACTGGATTTGGGGATCCCATGCACGTATCTCTGTTGCCATCTAAGACGTGGATTGAGTTGACTGAAAAGGCTGGCTTTAGAATCCTAAAAACTGGTACAGACGGTCTGTGGGATGTACCATATATCAAGCATACCCCTCGATGGATCCAGAAGTTGATCTTTTACCCCCTTCCTGCGTTACAGGTGCTTACAGGTCGGTTGTTTCTGCCATACGACAGCGGAGAGTCGTTGATTATCCTCGCTGAATGCAAACGTAAGTAAAGATGCTTTAGTCACTCTGTAAATCGCTCTGCGATTACATATGGTGCCGAAGAGGGGACTCGAACCCCTATGAGTTTCCCCACACGCCCCTCAAACGTGCGTGTCTACCAGTTCCACCACTTCGGCTATCTCCTAAGTATACACTAAACATAGATACGTTTTCAACTAAAAAATATCCAGACATATAAAGTTTTTTTGTATCCTCTTTAAAAAGAATGGTAAGAATTTTTATGGTTTCAAGACTATGGATTCCCACTTTCGTGGGAATGACAATAATGGCCGTTTTCCAAATATGTCATTCCTCTGTAAACATGCATCCAGAAAGCGTAAAAGCATTGTTACTATGAAATATAAAGAAGATACGTCTTTTTCTTACGGTTACAAGTCACATAAGCAGGTTCAAGGCCTGTGAGATATTTTCAATGATTTCACTGGCAAGTGTGCTGTGTAGACCTGATTTTTCAGCAGCCAGCTCCCCTGAAAGCCCATGAACGTAGACCCCAAGGAGTGTTGCATATAGAGGTGGTAGTCCCTGGCCTGCAAAGGCAGCTATTATACCGGTAAGGACGTCGCCTGTGCCAGCCTTAGCCATTGCTACAGTACCTGAGGGGTTTATGAAGGTCTTACCCTCTGGGTCAGCCGTCACCGTTGGAGCGCCCTTGTATACCACGTAAGCGGTAGAGGCAGTAGCAAAACGCGCCGCCCAGCTAATCTTATCGACCTCGATATCGGCGCAAACAGCAGCAAAATCCTTCTGTCCATCAGACACAAGACGGGCCATCTCACCAGCGTGAGGCGTTATTATAACAGGTGAGCGCGACGTGTTCAGGACACTCAATCTCTCGTTATATGGGAGCGTTGCAAGTGAGTTGATGCCATCGGCGTCCAAGATTACCGGCACGGGGGATTTCTCTAGCAAGCCCTTTATGATCTCAACCGTGTCGTCATCGACACCCATACCAGGTCCTACGGCCAGACAATCACACTTTTTCTCAAGAAAATCAATGATCTGTGGCAACGACTTCCTTGAAAATCCTCCCTTTTCGGTGCTTGCACATGGCATAGTCATCTCTTCTAGCACCTTTACCTGATACACATCCATTAGGTTATCCGGTACACAAATGGTCACCAGTCCTGCCCCTGATCTCAGCGCTGCCCTTGCCGCCATCAACACAGCGCCGGTCTTGCCCAAGCTGCCTCCAACGATAAGCACGTGTCCAAAGCTGCCCTTGTATGAATCATCCGGTCTCTGAGGCACGAGAGCTGACATAAAATCCTTGTCAACCAGATCACACTTTATTGACTCTGAGCTTAAGAGGGTCCGAGGGAATCCTATGTTCTCTATAATTAGCTCACCAACATGCCCCTTGCCAGTGTACTGCACCTGCCCCCTTTTTGGCAGACCAAAGGTTATCGTCCACCTTGCCTTGACTGCGCAACCCATTATCGACCCCGTGTCTGCCGATACTCCGGTAGGCATATCTACGGCAAAGACGTCTCTTTCATGTTCGTTTAGCAGGTTTATAATATCAGCAACGCCTTCCTTGACATTGCTCCTTAGCCCAGTACCCATGATCGCATCTATAATAATTGCACGGCCAATATCAGATTCTTTTAACACAGGTCTGTAGGCAATATCTACACCGAGTCTTTTGGCAATCTCATACTGCTGTCTACTGTCGCTTGATATGGCTGTTATGTCGGTGAGCAAAAACACCTTAACGTTGAATCCGTAGTTGAACAATTCACGGGCTGCTACAATGCCATCACCTCCGTAGTTTCCCCCCCCGCACAGGACGATCACCTCTGTGGGCGAAAACCTCTCCATGATGCGTTTGGCAACTGCAACACCAGCCCGCTCCATTAGCACACACGATGGGATACCAATGTCCTCTATGGTCAATCTGTCTATGTTTATCATCTCCGCCGCCGTTACGACTTTCATTGGAACATACCTCCGTTATTATATTTCCAGTATGACTACGGCCACGCTGTAGTGTCTTTCATGGCTTATACTCAAATGACTTGCTGTTATACCCAATGTCTTGAGACATCCATCTGTCTCTTGATGTAGTCTGAGGGAGGGTTTACCAAGTTCGTTAGAGATAACCTCTATGTTTTTAAATGCCGCTGGTCTGCCGCAGGCCTTAATAAATGCCTCCTTTGCTGCAAAACGAGCCGCTAACGAACCCACAGGGGATGATTTAGAAAAACAGTATTTTAGCTCGTCATCAGTATAAACTTTGCTGAGAAACCGCCCGCCCCACTTTTCCACGATCTCTTTGATCCTATCGTTTTGGGTAATGTCCACGCCAATGGAATATATCATTTAACGAGTTTTTTCATGTGCATGACTGCCGTTTGCATACCAACGAGCACTGCCCTGGAGATGATACTGTGACCGATATAAAGCCCTCTAATCGACTTGATGGCAACAATTGGTGAGATGTTTTGATAGTTCAACCCGTGGCCGGCATTAGCGATCTGGCCGTTGTGTACAGCCCTGTTTACCGAGATTTTAACTTTTTCAAGCTCTTTGGATACATCCTCGGCGGTCTTTGCGTTTGAGTACAACCCTGTGTGGATCTCGACCATCATCGCCTGGATCTCAGCCGCTATATCAACATCTGTCACGTTTGGGTTGATAAAAAGGCTTACCGGTATGCCTTCATCCTGCAACTTTCTTACTGCTTCTGCAATGTGTCCCTTTTGATTGGCAACGTCCAGGCCTCCCTCGGTCGTTAACTCCTGTCTTTTCTCCGGCACTAACGTAACCAGGTCCGGTCTTTTTTCTAACGCTATTGATATCATCTCTTGCGTTGCAGCCATCTCTAGGTTTAGAGGCACATTCACCGTCTCACGCAGCAGTGACAGGTCTCTGTCCTGTATGTGCCTTCTGTCCTCTCTTAGGTGGATGGTTATGCCATCGGCCCCGCCCAGCACGGCAAGCGCCGCGGCTGTCAACGGGTCCGGTTCCATCCCCTCCCTGGCCTGCCGCAATGTTGCTACATGGTCTACGTTAACACTTAAGATCATACGCTGCCTCCTGCTATGTTTGAAATGTATAATTTTTGTATATATTAAACAATATGCGAATACTAAATACAATCAAAGATATCTATTCGTAATAGTTCACCTGTATGTATTAAGAAAGGAGGGCTTTGCCTACTGACGCAGGGGTTCGCAACCCCCTCCCTCTCAGACCCACCCGCAAGGGGACCAGTCCCCTTGACCTTATAATATCGCATATTTAGACACAATATTTCAATCGTATACTGCACTATTACATCTATTCTAATTTTACAAAAGTTGCTGCTGCTGCCAATTCAATCGCAATAGCTTGATTAGCTTCTTTTGTGTCCTTCCAATGGATAATATTTGCATGTTTTGGCGGCGGTTCCTTTGGGACTACGCTAAGCCCATGTTTTTGAATATCAGATGTTAATATATCAGCACGACCTTTAATTGGCTTGCCTCTTTTGGGTACAACTTCACATTCACCAATAACCCATATTTCAGCGTCTGTAACGTCTGATATTCTAAACACAGACACTTCGCAGTTTTTGTTTGGCATAAATGCTTGAAATTTTACAGTATTAGCTAATTGTCTATATGCAGAACTATCAAAAATAAATCGTGTCAATTTTTCTTCAGGTTCTATCTTATCCACTGTTTAAGAAATCAGATATGTTTTTTTGAGATTATCTATGATTGCTGGAGGTAAAGTAGTCCCGTCGAAATACTCCCTACCGTTTACTTTATTTGTTCCAAATAGTCCCACATATGTTATTTCATTTTTTCCTTTCATGTTTACAAGGAGTACATGACGTGTATCTGTTGACCATTCAAAGGTTATTTCACCATCATAATCGACAATTATCTCTGGTAACTGGATAAAAGATGTAAGCGGAAAACAATCAAGAAGCTTTCTGGCCTCATTATATATATCATCTGTCATGGGAGAGGCGTCCTCACCATCCCACCCTTCTTCTGAACACTCTTTATATAATCTATCCAATTCCTGGAGGATAAGTTGTTTAGGTCTAAAAATTTCAGCATTCTCATAGGCTCTATTGGCCTCCTGATTGCATCGTCTAATCTTATCACTTTCATGACCAAACCCTGTACTATAAAAAGGCTTAACATTAATATTGCTATAAGCAGTATTAGCAATAACACTCAAGAGTACATCTCCTTTAACTTATCTGTAATACTACTAAAAAATATTTTATTTTTAAAGTCACGTAACCTTTCTATTTCATCCCAAACGTTTTCTACATTTATACCGTCATGCCGGTATATAAAAACATCAACATCTAAGATAATCTGGACTTCTTTCACTTCTGCAAAGATAGTAGGTTCAAGCGCTTGTGTAATTATTGCTTTTGCATCCAATTGTTTATTATAAATAGCTATTCTATAAAAAAAACCACTTAATTCTTGTGGTAAACCTTTTGGCACTGAAGGAGGTGCTGTAAAATAATCATCTAGATCCACAGATATAGGGAGTTTGATATTATTTATATATCGTAAGGCGAGTCTTGATATCAATTCAGGATCTGCCATATTCAGGTATATTGCCCACAATCTCTTTGCCTCATCTCTTAGGTTGCCCCATCCTTCATATGGATGCAATCTATGAAAGGTAAAACCGTCTAATTTGGTTTGAACAATTTGCTTCTCATCAACTGATGAATAACGATAACCACTAGGTCTAATGTTAGGCTGGATAGATGTCTCTACTTTTTTTAGATCTACTTGAAAGTCGCCTACTATATTTTCATATCTATTAGGGTATTGCTCTTTAATAAAATCGTACATATTTTGTAGCTTATTAATATCACACTCTGAGGAGATTTTTGCCTGGATATCAACTATAGTTTCTACAATAGGAGCATTCCGTAAAATCGGATAATCCTTCATACTCGCTACATCCCTCCAAAAATAAACTACATTTCTTAAGATATATTAGCATACTAAAAGTTGTCTGTCAATTCCAGATGCGATTGGGGGCGCATAAGAAACTTATTGGTCGTCTTGTCATTGCCGTGCAAGACAGGGCAATCCACAAACTAGTAGATTCCTGCTTTCGCAGGAATGACATAATTCCAACGACTTTCTTATGCACCCTGCGATTGGGGTGAATAAGAAATATTGCCTATTGAGTTAGCTCCGGCCAAATAAAAATCAGAGCAATAGACATATGCTCTTGCCACACTATCGACCAAGTAAGTTTGGATTTTGGATAAGCTTACTACCTATTTAG
>PEAB01000078.1 GCA_002753395.1 Nitrospirae bacterium MYbinv3
CGCTACCCTTAAGTTTAGTTACCCATGCGAAATAAAAAGGAACCAAGACTATTATCTACATGCTCACAGGTAAGCTGGATTATACTAAGATTGGACTACCCACTTGAAGTTAGAAAGAACCTTTAATTTTTGGTAGTCCTGCAGAGGTAGTGATATTCAATCCCCCTCCCTTGATGGAAGGGGTTAGGGGAGGGTGTTAAGTTTACTTTCACCACTACTTGTGCAGGAATAGCGAAAACTTTAGGGTGCCTGAATAATAGATAGTTATTCATGAGTGTGAGACAAAGGGGTATTTGAAACTATATTGTCTCTACATCTCTTTTATCAAGGCGATGAGTTCTTCAGCAGAGACCTTACTGCTTAGTTCGGTGCCATATAGAAGGCTATTGGCGAGTTCTTTCTTGTTTTCGTGAAGTTTGACAATCTTTTCTTCTATGGTGTTTTTTGTTATCAATTTGTATATCGTTACTGGGCGTTTTTGACCTATCCTGTGTGCCCTATCTGATGCCTGGTCTTCAACAGCTGGATTCCACCATGGGTCCATGTGTATTACGTAATCGGCAGCCGTCAGGTTTAAACCAAAACCTCCAGCCTTTATGCTTATCAGAAAGACATCTCCTTTCCCTGACTGAAAATCATCTACTGCCCTTGTTCTCTCCTTTATTGGAGTGCTGCCATCCAGGTACTGATACGATATGGACTTTGAATCAAGATACTGCCTAATTATACGAAGGTGATCCACAAACTGACTAAACACCAAGACCTTATGCTTGTTATCCAGTAGTTCCTCCAAGACCTCTGAAAACAGGGTGAGTTTGCTGCTGGGTATATCCACGTCCTGAACTAACTTAGGATTACAACAGGCACGACGCAGTTTCATCAACTCAGCCAGGATGCTTATCAGTTTCTGACCGCTCTGCACTTCAGACATTTCTATCCGCTCTATAGCCTTCTGACGCAATGCCTCATAAAAAGATGCCTCTATTTCAGACATCTCAACTTCTAACACAATCTCCGTGCGTAAGGGCAGTTCCTCTAATACCTGGCTTTTTGTTCGTCTTAAGATAAATGGCTGTACAAGCCTCTTTAACCTCTTGCGTGCATCGCTATTGTTGTACTTTTCAATTGGAATAGCGAATCTCCTGTTAAATCTATCCAGGGACCCCAATAACCCAGGGTTGATAAAGTTAAACAGATTCCATAACTCTCCAAGATGATTCTCTATCGGTGTACCGGTGGTTATGATCTTAAAACCACCCTTTAGTTTCATAGCCGCCTGGGACCTCTTTGTGGCAAAATTCTTTATCGCCTGTGCCTCATCCAGTACAATTGTCTGCCAGTTGACCTCACCCAGCAAATCAACCTCACTCTGGAGCAACCCGTATGTGCATAGTACCAGGTCGTTAGGCCTTAAATCTTCAAGTATCTGTTTTCTGTCCTTGCCGCCAAAGATTACCACGTTGAGGGTAGGTGCAAACCGCTTTGCCTCTTTTTGCCAGTTGGATTGCACCGAAGTTGGTATTACAACAAGGGATGCCCCCTCCCCAGCACGTTCCAATATTACTGCAAGTGCTTCGAGGGTCTTACCCAGACCCATATCATCAGCCAAACATGCCCCTACACCCCAGTGTGCCAGCCTGGATAGCCACTTAAACCCCTCTACCTGATAGTCCCGCAACTCAGCCTGTAATGTCGATGGGACCACTGGATTAAGGTCATCGATGTCAGTAAGCCTCTTAACATACTCTCGCCATCCACCATCAACATCAATGGACTTAATGTCCTCAAAGAAGTCCTGAAGGGCCAACGCCGCCAAGGGATGCATATGTACACCCTTGGAGTGTCTCTCCGAGTATGCCTTCATGTCCTCAAGACGTTTCTTGAGTTGACGTGTCAGCACCATATACTTACCTTCATCGAGTTTTATGAAACGACCCTTACCGCTATCTAAAAGATCTAAGACCTTTTTGATATCCATAACAGTTGATTCATCTAATGTAACCTCGCCTGAGATACTAAACCAGTCCGTCTCACGCCTTAGTGATAGTCTTAGGCTATCAAATGATACCTCATTGGTTACACTGTACCTTTGTCCCTCTGGCCATTCCATAGCTATCTCTTCACCTACCTCTTTCAGTTCAACGAGTAACTGCAAACACATCTCTGGATCATTAATAGCCCATTCCCAATCAATTTGCTCTTCCTCAAGTAGAACATGGCATGTGTTTATAACTTTAGAGGCATTTCTCTTTTCCTGCTCAAAGTCCCTATGGGTTTGATATGGTTTACCAGATATCTCCACTAAAAGATTAACACCACCAATACCAGGTTTCATATAAGGTCCATCATCGCCAAACGGTCTGATTGTCATCTCCGCCTTCAGTCCTTCTCTAAAGGGCAATAGCCTTATGTGGGGGCGAGTATCTGAGATTACAGCCTGTGCGTTTTCCACGCTTATGTCCATTGATGAGTGAACTTGTACTATTGTAGAAAGATTGCTTATCGCTTTGAGGACTTTGTCTTTGGCATCTTTTGGTACATGCAGACCATTGGTACCAAGAAGTGTATAAAGTTTCTTGTGATCTTCTTTGATCTCTACTACTTTATACTTGTTAGCAGCCTCTTTGACTATTACGATATCTTCACCTTGTTTAAAATGCGACAGTTTTAAGATATATCCATCCTTAGACTTATCAACTATAAGTTTTGGAGTTCCTCTCTTAATCTCAACTCTGTTTTCCACAGAATCTTCTAAAAACAGCAACGGGTGGTCTATCATCTCAATCAATGCCTTTTTTGTGTCAAATTCGTACCCATAATATCTATCTGCTAGCAAGGTCGAACATATTCGCATGTCATGTGTTGTAAGAGGTAGATCATTTTCAGTTTTTGCCTTATGTAGCCGTTTTAGGGCTATATTCTTACCCTTAGACCATGTGCCGTCTTTCAATGCCTTTTGTTCCTTTGGTGTTATTATGCAGGAGTTTCTGTGAGTATCAATTTTCAAATGCCATATTAGTCGGGCTTTCCTTTTGGCAGTAACATCATTGCCTATATGAAACATATCTATTATTGAATCCAGTGAGCGCTCCCATGCCGTGCTTTTGAGGTTAAGGTTAGATATAAAACCAATAGCACCTGTCTGCTGCCTTGTCTCTTGTACGAACTCTACTAATCCTGGCCTGTCCTTCATGAAGATGGACAATAAATTTGCCATATCCATTGCAATAATCGGGTAACCATTTGATGATGCCATACGGTATGTATTATAGAACTCTGAAAGATTTGATTGTGGGATACTTGTGTCTACATAATGAAAAACAAGATAACAAAGAATTTCTGCTATAATATCTTTACTTCTTTTTTCTACCAATGAAAAGAGTAGCTTATTGGGGGTAACACTCTTTCCTTCTAGCAAATTACAGATATGCAATATCATCTGCATAGATGTCCTATATCTGTAACTGGTCATTTTATTTATAATGTCTGCATATCTATAAATAAACTCCAGATCACCTTTCTTTAATTTGGCTATAAAAAAGAACAAACCTATTATATTTTTAAAAAAGATGTTCCGTTTTCTATTGTTTCTTTGCAGTAATTTAAGGCTAGTCTCATATTCAGTTATCGATTCTTCTATGTTACCTTTGAGCAGTTGTAAGCAGCCCCGTACACAATGGGCAAAAAAATATTCTCCTTCTTTGTCAATTACCTCAGAGGCTTCAGTGAGTTTTCCCTGAAATATAAAAACGGTTGCAAGCAAAAACCGCATGTGCCTGTTATCATCAGATTTTGGAGCATCCTTGTATGGGATCAATATCTCCATGAATTGGTCTAACGGTTGCAAGCCAATAATTGCATCCTCTATAATCTCATCCAAAGCAGTAGCTTGCAAAATAAGTGGTAGAGATTGAAACCATGAAGGATGAAACGGTGTGTTGCATATCTTGTGAAATACCCTCTCACTATGACTGTAGCCTGAATAGCCAAATAGCAGGAGTTTGTACCTGCTAATGGCCTGTTCAGCGTCATTTGTATAAAACCCTATGCGGATATCTCTTATAATCAAATCAGGCTCAGGTCTGAAAGCATTAGTACGTAATGTTGTCTGTTTTTGAACTGCTGAAGTTATATCTCTTACCACGCCCTCTTGTACAGCCTTAATGGCCGCCATGTTTTTTACAAAATCGTCGCATTTGTAAAAAATATTAGACTTCTTTTTGATTAACTGTAGGGTCTCAAGTTTGCTCAATACAACACTTAATTTCTGGTCATAATGATGATATCCATCGGTTTCCTTGATATTGCTTGAGTTAAGGATTATATCTATCTTGTTTGTACTGGATGTCTCATACATGATAGATATAAACTGTAGCACTCTTTTTTCAAACAGCGATAAACCATTATAAACGGTATTGAAAGAATCTACATCCATTATGATGTCTTACATGCCTGATAGGTTAAGGCGCACTAAGTATAGTGGCGTCAATGGAACGAATTGCATGTATCTTCTTTATATTTCATGGTAACGATGCTTTTACGCTTTCTGGATTCCTGCTTACACAGGAATGACATATTTGGAGAACGGTCATTACTGTCATTCCCACGAAAGTGGGACTCCATAGTCTTGAAACCATAAACAATTTTACCATGCTTTTTGAAGAGGATTCAATTGCATCATCATAAAATCCATAGACCTAGTTTTGCGTAGCACAAGTATTCCCTCTATTCCATCTATCAAACCATCGCTCCTCCCCTCTATGCTGCCTTTTACCAATCCCTAAACGAATTTTCAAGAGCACCTTTCTCATCCTGTAATTTCACCTGCCAATCTCCATATCGATCAAATTCTTCCATACTCCATGTGCTCGTATTTGCTATTTCATATGCTTCCTTTTGTTTTTAGTAGGGTATATTGTAGCACAATTTTAGGTAAAAGTGAATCATTAGATATACTGACCAGCGATTCAGAGGGTAGCGCTACAAAAGAAATACGGTTCTTCCACAAAGTGAGTGGGTAATAGTATAATAGGGGTAAAACAGATAAGGAAACAGAGTTATGCAAATGGTAGAGAATTTATTTGAACAGGCACTTAATATACAGTTGCCGTGGAAGGTAAAGTGCATTGATTTTAAAGAGGCAGAAAAGGTAATTAATGTGGTTCCTTCTTCCTTCAAGTGTGTTACGTTAATGGTCGACTAAAGGAAGAGTTTGGAGGTAAAAATGTTCTGGTTAGAGGATCTATGAAAGTAAAGATGCATTTCAATGTTAGGAATTATGGTCTTATTTGCTGACCAAATGATAAGACTATTGCTATAACATAGCCTATATGTCCTAAAAGCAACAGATTATAACAGTTTGATAGGAGAGTTGCGTTTAAAACCATAGCAAATTAAGCAATATTTCAGATTAGACATGACTTTTACCCCTTTATACCGCTGACTGTATTCTATGAATAGGCAAATGCGTAATCCTTATGAACTCTCTATTTTCATTTTGCAAGAGGCTCCATTTGCAAGAAAGACTTCATGCTCTTGCTGACTCAAAAAAACGATAGCGGAAGGACGTGGCCAAATACAGACCACCACCAAGACTAACTACGTATAGAGCCTTACGTGAGGCAACACGGAACCACTAATCTTAGTTCCAATGCTTTTTTGCACCATTGGTCATAGTAATTACCCCTCAATTTGTGTTATTATTTTTCACTTATGATAGTAAATGAACTGTATAAGGGGAAAACAAGATGAAAATCATATTGAAAGCGTTTTTCTTGATCACTTTAATATTTGGAATAAGCCATACTGGTTTAGCTATGGAAAAGATAGTAATTGAAGGAACAGGCGACAGTCAGGTTTTATTAAGGGTATTGGCTGATGCATTTCATAAGCGTCACCCCAATACTATGATTGAAGTTCCTGAAAGTATAGGCAGCGGAGGTGGCATAAGGTCTGTAGTCGATGGGAAATGCGCATTAGGAAGGACTGCCCGTGAATTGAATGACAAGGAGAAAAAGTATAATTTAAACTACAAGGTCTTTGCGCACTCTCCAGTTGTTTTTGTTGCCAATCTAACCCAAAAGGGACCTGATAATCTTAGTACAAAGCAGATAATAGATATATTTTCAGGTAATATTACCTCATGGGGTGATTTAGGCGGAGAAAAAGAAAAGATTTATGTAGTGAATAGGGAAGAAGGAGACTCCTCTAAGAATATATTGGATAAAACCATTCCAGGCTTTAAGGACATTAAAACACCGGCCGGCAAGACTGTGTATAGTTCACCAGAGACTATTGAGATCTTGAAACATTATAAGAACACTATTGGTTATGGTGCCCTTTCTATGGCAATAAACACTGGATTAGCAATCTTGAAAGTAGACGGCATCTATCCCACAATCAAAAATGTTCAAAGCGGCAGCTATAAGCTGGTAGAACCATTTGGACTTGTTTGGAAAGGTGAACTTATAGGTCTGGCGAAGGACTTTGTCAGTTTTCTATTTACTAAAGAGGCTCAAGATATTATGATTGACAACGGGACAGTTCCTACCAATACTGAATAACCAAGGATGTTTCTATCAATCAGGAACAAGATACTAATATCTCATTTTGGCATAGTTATCTTTGTTGCGATAACAATAGGTTTAAGCGGATTTTATTTGATATCCAATCATGTTAACATCGATGAAAAAAAATATCTTAAATATATAGCCAGCACATTGAAATTCAGGATTCAGGAGGTTTTTGAAAGGAAAAAATCTTTATTACAAAGGATGTTGGAAGGAAAGGAACTCGACATTTATACAGAGAAATACAATGAGCCTGTCTTAACACAATATTTAAACAAATATTCAAAAGAGTTTCCAGTCCTAAGCTATGTCAATACGAAGGGAGAGGAGGAAAAAAAGCTTGTAAACGGTATAGTATCAAAAGATAACCAGAACATAAGGGACTCTTCTATTTTCAGAGAAATTATGCTCGAACCTGATAAGATTATTACCTCAAAGGAGCATAACATTGATGAGCTAGGCGAGCCAGTGGTGAGTTTTGCTATAACCAAGTATAATTTTTTTGGCGATCAAGTTGTTGGATTCATTAAGGGTTGTGTGCCTCTTTCTAACATCACCAGTGGTTTTTCTGAGGTAGAAGTTGGAGAAACAGGCTTTATCTTATTAATTGGCGGTGAAGACAAAATCATATATTACGATAAAAGAAATAAAGATTTAAGTAAAATGATACAAAAGGTAAACAATTCTCTTGATCTAAACCTAAGAGATACATTGCTATCAGATGGTATTGCCAGGACCACCGTATTAGGGATTGACAGCATAGTGGCCATTGTCCCAATTGAAGAAGTGATGTGGTCATTGATGGTAGTTGTACCCTATAAGGAGTTTACAGCAGAGGCCAATAAGATAAAGTCTATAACTATAGGTGTTTTATCCATAGTGTTAATCATAAGCGGAGTTATTTTTACTTTTATAACCAATAACATAACTGACAATATAATCTATCCTCTGAAAAGATTCGTTTCTTTTACGGATTTGGTGGCTAGGGGGGATTATTCTCAAATTACAGACATTAGATCAACAGACGAAATAGGTATTTTAGCCAATTCCTTTAATAACATGCTAAAAGAATTGAAAAAGACCAGAGACGACTTAATCTTAGCAAAAGAATATGCAGATAATATCATTGAATCCATGCCCAATGCAGTCATTGTTTTAACAGAAAAGGCCTTTGTAGAAAAAGTAAATAGGTCCGTCTACAACATGTTAGGCCGTACTGAGGAAGAGATCTTGAATAAGCACATAAGCATCCTGTTTGAAGAAAACATCTTTACGGATGTATGGATTGGAGAGCTTATCCAGAAAGGTTTTTTAAGGGATATAGAGACAGAGCTTTTGACAAAGTATAGTATAAAGATACCTGTTGTTTTTTCAGCCTCAGTGATGTTTGACGACAGCGGCAAGGTAAAGGGGATAGTGTGTTCGGCGCAGAATATAACGCAGCAGAAGCGAATGCAGGAAGATCAGGCACTGCTGCTTAGAGAGCTAGAAATAACCAATAGTTATCTCAAACAGAGTCAGGCTCAACTGGTTCAGTCTGAGAAGATGGCCGCACTTGGTCAATTGGTTGCAGGCATTGCCCATGAGATAAACACACCCATTGGTGTAGGGGTTACCGCAGCATCAAACTTCCTGAAATTAACCCAAAACATAAGATCAACCTATGAGAGCAAGACAATGAAGAAGTCCGACTTTGAAGATTATATGTCAGACTCCACAGAGACCTGTGATCTTATCTTGAGAAATCTGCAGCGTTCGGCAGAACTAATAAGGAGTTTTAAGATGGTTGCAGTGGATCAGACGACTCACGAGAGGCGGCGATTTGTGGTTAAGGACTACCTGCAGGACATCGTCATGAGCCTCAGACCAAAGCTAAAGGCATTTAGCCATAAGATTGAGATAGATGTCCCATCTGATCTTGAAATAGACAACTATCCAGGGGCCTTTGCACAGGTGCTGACAAACCTGCTGATAAACAGCCTGATTCACGCCTACAACGAGGGTGAGGAAGGACATATAAAGATTATTTTTTCCTCTATAGACGATAAATTTGTATTAAAATACATAGATGACGGTAAGGGAATTGCACAGGGGGACTTACATAAGATATTTGACCCATTCTTTACTACAAAGCGCAACGAAGGGGGTTCAGGGCTAGGCCTAAACATCGTATACAACATCGTCCATCAGGTACTAAAAGGTTCAATTACCTGCCATAGCGTTGTAGGACAAGGAACAACCTTTACGATGACAATCCCCTCCGTAACTGGGGAGAGAAGGGAGGGGTGAGCCATAATGCTGTTGACTTAAGGCTGTGAAGATGCAAAAAAAATAGAGAGGGCTTTGCCCTCCCTAGACCCTCCCACAAGGGGACGAGTCCCCTTGACCCCGTAAATGATCTTAGTTCCAATGTTTTTCTTATGCACCCATGTATAGACAGGGCAGTCGTATTTGAAAGCTTGACGCGTTGTTAGTTGACATTAGGGATTGTCTGAACAAGGATTAAACGGATGGATGGATTTACAGGATATAGATTCATACCATTGATGCATTTTATGCCTTTTTTTTATCTAATCTTGATAATCCGTTAAATCGTGGTTCAGACAGTTTTTTTTAAATGCGATTGCCCTGCATGTCTAGATATATTACAGAACTATTACATTTATTTGTGTTATAATGGACATTTAATATCATTTTAGGGTGTGTAACCCCCTATGCAAGGAGATAAATAGAGATGAAAGTAAGCGGTTCACAAATAGTCATTGAATCACTTAAGAAGGAAGGGGTCAAGCATATCTTTGGTTACCCTGGCGGGGTTGTCTTGAATATCTTTGACTACCTGTATGACGATAAGGATATTCAGCTTATACTGACCAGACACGAACAGGGCGCCACTCATATGGCGGACGGCTATTCTAGATCAAGCGGAAGGGTAGGTGTCGCCCTTGTGACCTCCGGGCCTGGGGCAACAAACACTGTTACCGGATTGGCTACGGCTGCCATGGACTCTATCCCCATAGTGGTATTTACAGGTCAGGTGCCTACCATGCTCATTGGAAACGATGCCTTTCAGGAGGCAGACATAGTTGGTATAACAAGGCCGTGTACCAAATATAACTACCTTATTAAGGACGTCAACGACCTGGCCTATATAATCAAAGAGGCCTTCTACATAGCCTCCTCAGGCAGACCAGGGCCGGTCTTGATTGACCTGCCAAAGGACATCACGGCTGCTCAGGCCGTATTCAATTGGCCAGATAAGATCAACATAAGAAGCTACAACCCCACCCTTGAGGGAAACAAGTGGATGATTGAAAAGGCAGCCCAGGTCATCTCTAAATCGAAGAAACCCGTAATCCTCTGTGGCGGTGGGGTACTCCTCTCTAACGCATCTGAGGAACTCAGAGAGCTGGCCGAGTTTACCCAGATACCGGTATCTGCTACGCTTATGGGGATCGGCGGATTCCCCTCAACCCATCACCTGTCACTGGGTATGCCGGGTATGCACGGTACCTACTACGCCAACATGGCCATCCAGGAATCCGACCTGCTCATCGCCGTGGGCATGAGGTTTGATGACAGGGTTACGGGCAAACTGGACGCCTTTGCCCCCAATGCCAGTATCATACACATAGATATTGACCCAACGTCTATAAGGAAGAACGTCAAGGTAGATATCCCCATCGTGGGAGACTCAAAGAGGGTGCTTACCTCTTTAAATCAGGTACTAAAAGAAGGGGAAAAGCCCCAGTGGAATGAGATCAGAAAGCAGTGGCTTAAACAGTTAGACGAATGGAAGGCGCTAAGACCAATGAGCTACAACTACGTAGAGGATGTGATCAAACCCCAGTACGTCATTGAAAAGCTCTACGAAATAACCAGCGGCGACGCTATAATCACCACCGAGGTGGGGCAGAATCAGATGTGGGCCGCTCAGTTTTTTAAGTACGACAAACCAAGGACATTCCTTTCCTCCGGCGGTCTTGGCACGATGGGTTACGGGTTTCCAGCGGCCATAGGCGCTCAGGCAGCCTACCCCGATAGAGTTGTTATAGACGTAGCCGGCGATGGCAGCATACAGATGAATATCCAGGAGCTGGCAACGGCTGTCTTGTATAACCTGCCTGTTAAGGTGGCTATCTTAAACAACGGCTATCTGGGAATGGTCAGACAGTGGCAGGAGCTGTTTTATAAAGAACGTTACTCGCACAGCTACCTTTCCACGATACCGGATTTCGTAAAAGTGGCCGAGGCATATGGGGCTGTGGGCCTGCGGGCCACCAAACCCTCAGAGGTCGAAGACGTTATCAGAGAGGCGCTTAAGGTTAAGAAACCTGTGTTTATGGATTTTGTCATTGACTGGAAGGAAAAGGTCTATCCAATGGTACCAGCAGGGGCACCAATTGACCAGATGATGTTTGACGATGAACCGCAAAAGGAAAAAAAGAAGTTAAAAGCGGTAAAATAATCATAGAGGAGTTCAAAGATGAGACATACAATCTCTGTTCTTGTTGAAAATAAGTTTGGGGTGCTCTCACGGGTGTCAGGGCTGTTTAGCGGGCGTGGTTACAATATCGAGAGTATCTCAGTGGGCGAGACCCTTGACCCAAAGATATCAATCATGACTATCGTCACAAAGGGCGACGACCAGATTATAGAACAGATAACCAAGCAGTTGAATAAACTCATAGACGTGATCAAGGTACAAGACCTCCTTGAGGTAGATCACGTTGAAAGAGAGATGGTCTTGCTCAAGGTTACCCCAAGACAGGAGCTAAAGGGGGAAGTCCTGCGCCTGGCTGAGATATTCAGAGGCAGGATAGTGGACTCCAGCCCAAAGACCTACACCATTGAGATCACAGGCGACGAAAAGAAGATAGAGGCATTCATCGAGCTGATGAAACCAATGGGCATAAAAGAATTCGTCCGCTCCGGCAAGATCGCCATAGCACGTGAGATGACACGAACAAGGTAAGAACAGCCACCGTTAACAACAGGGAGGGGTTAGGGGGTAGTCCTGTTGACTTAAGGCTGTGAAGATGAAAAAAGGAGGGCTTTGCCCTCCCTTAGACCCTCCCACAAGGGAACTTGTTCCCTTGACCCTGTAAATGTCAGGAGTGGTTGCTTAAAATATCGCCCATGTGCATACATGTTAATGCTTAAGTCAACAGCATTACCCCTAACCCCTCCCTTGATGGGAGGGGTTAGGGGAGGGTGTTAAATTTACTGTTACCACTACCTCTGCAGGACTACCTAGAAAAATACAGTGAACACCGTATTTACATTATCATTAACATACAGTATAATTGCTAATGAGCGTCTATACATTAAGTTATGGTAAGTCTATGGATAGTTTGCATAAGAAGAAGGTCAACCACTTGTGCCTCTTTAAATATAACCACAAGGAGCAATATAGGTCATTGTTGCCATTCATACAATCGGGGTTAGATAAAGATGAACAGTGTTTCTATCTTGCCGATGAGGGGAAGGCATCCATATGGCTTTCGCTACGTTAGGTAACATTATTAAAGAAGAGGGAGATGAGCGCCGCTATCAGGTTGTGACGTTTAAGATAAGGGCAGGCTATTAGTATAAAAGACAATCTGTAAAGTATTATACGTGGCTTACACGATAACTCAATATGTCTATTTTGCTATAACAGGTAATTTATGGGTCAGATGTGCTAAATTGTGGTTATAATGTTACGAATTATAAAGTATGCTTGGTTTCTAAGCGTTTATTAAACCGTATGACGGGAGGGTTTTATTATGAAGACGTATAGTGATTATATTACTAAAAAGCTATATGCTTTGATGACGACGTTAGGGTTAAGGATTGCCCTAACAGTGATGTTGGTGTTGTTTATCCAACAAGTATCTCACGCAGGTATCGAGATATTTCCAGACAAAAGCAGCGGTATTGCCGCAACTGCTGCTTGGAGCGGTTGGAGCGGTATGGGCGAAAAAATAACCACCGCCATGGGAGTAGGAGTAAATAATGACGGAAGGTTAGAGGTATTCGGCGTTGGAACCGATGGTCAGCCGTACCATAATTGGCAAACGTCGCCTGGCGGTGCTTGGAGCGGTTGGAGCGGTATGGGCGAAAAAATAACCACCGCCATGGGAGTAGGAGTAAATAATGACGGAAGGTTAGAGGTATTCGGCGTTGGAACCGATGGTCAGCCGTACCATAATTGGCAAACGTCGCCTGGTGGTGATTATCCTGTTGTTTTTATTCATGGTTTTGGACATGATAGTAATATAGAGACAACATGGGATAACATGATACCGTCTTTAGTATCTGTTGGAAGAAACAGTGACGGTACTTGTAACATTAAATCTGATGGTAAAGATTACTGTTACACATATCAAGGCGACTTATATAGCGGTACAGCTTTTCAACTACCATCAAATTTACCCAAAAGAAGCATTTTCAAGTTTTATCATTACAGACCAACCAAAGATACAGGGATAACTCCAGGGAGAATTGGCGGGTTGAAGGTTACTGAACCAGCTGATTGTAGTACATCTAGTAATACATATGTGTGTTGGAACGGTGTTAGACGTAATGAGTATTCAAAGATGTTAGCAGATGCAGTAGATAAAGTATTAACAGCAACTGGAGCTGATAAAGTTAATCTTGTTGGTCACAGCATGGGTGGATTAGTTGCAAGAGCCTATGTCATGTGGGCTGGCGGAAGCACTAAGGTTAATAAAATCCTTACAGTTGGAACACCTAACAGGGGCATCTTTAATCAAGATGTAGGGAAGTACCAAACTTTAACTTTTCTTGGACTGACAGGAATGCCCGACTGGCAACGGTACGGGGAATTGCGTGAAATGGACGAAGGATATAAATTAATCAATGCTACAGATTCTTATACAGGATTGTTAGTTGCCGGTTGGCAGCAGTACGCAGCTAACGCTAATGTTAAGTATGCATCATTACGAGGTAATTGTGCAGGTAATGCCCCATTGGGTTTTTCTATCCCAGACAGCGATGGATTGGTACGTCAAGATAGAGCTACATTTGCATACCTAACATCAGATGGTGGCGCAGTGTTTAATGAAGTAGCTGATAATGCAGTGCATTATGAAACATTTCCATATAGGGGTAGTTGTGGCCACGGAATTGAACAACACAGTACAACACGGCAAAGGATTACTAACTGGATTTTAGGTCTTTCCACCGTAACTCCATCAACAGGTGTTGGTTATACGATAAGTCCGTCAACACCCCAGACCGTACCTTCAGGTGGGACAACTACATTTGCGGTAACGCCAAACACAGGATATGCCATTGTATCAGTAAGTGGCTGTGGCGGTACTTTATCTGGTAACACATATAAAACTGGACCTATTACTGCTGACTGTTCAGTAACCGTACTATACTGAGTAAGGTGATATTTTGAGTATTTTACAACCCTCTGATTCTTTAAATTTTGAACCTTCGGTTGTTCAAAAAGCTCATTCTATGACCTTTGAAAGAATATTAGTGCTTTCTGTAAATCCGAACACGATTTCAGTAGCAGCAGGTAATACAGCAACTGCAACTATCAGAGGGGGTATTGCACCTTATTCGATAAAAGCATCTGATTGGGGGTCTTATACGCCGGTATCTACGGCATCTGTAAATGGAAGCACGATAACAATCACAGCTTCTAATATAGGAAGTAATGCTTTTACTGTTACGGATAAAAACAACTCTAAGGCCACGATAACTGTTAAAGTTCCTTCCGTTTCTAATACAATCACAGTGCCAGTAGGTAAGACGGTAACCCTCTACACAGGTGGATTGGGATGGTTCTTTGCCTCAGAACCGGAGATGGCTCCAGTTGCCGAAGCCTCTATAAATGGTGAAGCACACATTTTAACAATCAGAGGTTTTAACAAGGGAACTGGTAGATTTGCTGTTTATATGTCAAACGCAGACGCGTTACTCTACATAACTGTTATAGTTATATAGTCGGTTTTTGTATATCCATGTACGATTACATTTGAAGATATTTGAAAAAAGCGTCCCCTATACAAGTGGGGGGCGTTTTTTTTTATAACAGGCATACTGCAAACTTTAACATTCGTAAGATGAGAATATTGTAATTGCCACCATGCCTACATAAGGATAATACCAATGCTAGCCTCTCATTCACATTCAACTAAAAACTCTACATACGGGCAGTGCTTCAGGGAGAACTTCTTAAAAAAAGGGGGATGGGGAATATTCTGGGGTATATTGGTTGTAACAATATTGAGTTTTACAAATCTCCCCTATAAAAGCAATTTAGAAAATTGGTTCCTTACCTATATGTTTACATTTCGTGGCACACAAAAAACATCACCTGAGATTGTAAT
The DNA here is from genome assembly GCA_002753395.1 of Nitrospirae bacterium MYbinv3. Classification (GTDB taxonomy): domain Bacteria; phylum Nitrospirota; class Thermodesulfovibrionia; order Thermodesulfovibrionales; family Magnetobacteriaceae; genus Magnetobacterium. Next base: position 14,921 of record PEAB01000078.1, read on the forward strand.
GATATCCATTGGAGATGCGGACTTTAAAGCCCTGGGGATGTGGCCATGGTCAAGATCTTATCACTCTACTATGCTGGAAATACTCAAAAGCATTGGTGTTAAAGCGATTGGTTATGATATCTTATTCTTATACCATAGTGAAACGGATCCACAAGGAGATAAACAGTTGATTAACACTCTCTCTTGGATGGATAATGTTGTAATGCCTATAATTGTTGAGCATACAGAGCAATCAACGCCTGCGGTCACGTACCCTTTTAAAGGTGTCAGAGAAGCAGTACCTTTGATAGGATATGTTAATATATCTTCTGCTAAAGATAAAAGTGCGATAGGTGTTGATATGAAAAGGGGCACTTTTTATTATTTTGGAACGCAGGTGCTTGCAAATTATCTATCTGTCTCACCAGAATACGATGAAACTAAACACGGATGGATAACAGTTAAAGGTAATTCGAGAAGCATAAATATTCCAGTAGACGAAGACTACAGGGCTTATATAAACTATGCAGGCCCCACAAACATCTGGAAGTGGTACAGTTTTTCAGAGGTCATTAAAGCATGCAATAAAATGAAAGAGCACAAAACTCCAAACATCCCACTTCATGAATTTAAAAATAAGATAATACTAATTGGGTCAACAGGCAAGGGTATGGCTGATATATGGGCACAACCGTATGGACTTTCTTATGGGGTAGAGATACATGCAAACTTTTTGAGCAACGCATTGCAAGGAAATTTTATTGTTAAGTTGTCAAGAAAAATAAATCGTATGGTTTCTTACGGATTAATAATTATTATAAGTGCTTTTCTGATGTTATCAAGATTAAGAAACGGTATAGCTGCTGCTGTTTTAACTATCCTCTCTATAATAGTTGCAAGTTATCTTTTGTTTAAAAATA
>PEAB01000008.1:0-25827 GCA_002753395.1 Nitrospirae bacterium MYbinv3
AAGACATTGGTCAGGAGTAACAAGATGGTATGAAAGTAGAATCAATAATGGAATATTAGAGGGACTTAATAGTTTAGTGCAAGCAGCTAAAGCAAAAGCAAGGGGCTATAGAACATTTAAATACCTAAAGGTTATTATCTACATGCTCACTGGTAAGCTGGATTATACTAAGGTTGGGTTACCCACTTGAAGTTATAAAGAACCGGCAAAGTATGTAATGAATGATGGCACGGCAGCATTATTAGTAACAAACTTGTTTGACCAGACAGTGTATACCAGGGAAGATATCATAGATCTATACTTTAAGCGATGGGCAATAGAGGGAGGTTATAGAGATGAGAAGGCATCTCTGGAAATAGAGAAAATTGCCTATGTAGTTTACTCCGGTAGGCTAAAGTAGTACCCTAAAATGTAGTAAGTTTATCCCAAATACAAACTTACTTGGTCGATAGTGTGGCAAGAGCATATGTCTATTGCCCTGATTTGTATCCGACCGGAGCTAACTCAATAGGCATTTAGAGAAATTACACTCTAAAACGATAAACGGTGTTTTGCAAGAACTATATGCGGTAATGATAATGTCGGTAATAGCACGTGTATTAATGGCGCTTTCGGAAGAAGATAGAGGAAAAGAGCTACAGTTTAAAAATACTGTTATAGCATTAGCCAAAGAAGCGGCATTGTTGACCCCCGACGCTCCACAAAAAGCGGTAGAGATATTTAATGAGCTAATAGAGGAAATATCAAAGTACATCTATTATCGTCCGAAAGAAAAAAGACCATCTCAACCACGACATACAAAAAAGTCAAGGAAAAAATGGTGCAATGGGGCTGTGCGATATGCTTAAGTCAACAGCATTACCCCTCAGCCCCCTCTGCAAGGGGACCAGTCTCCTTGACCCCATTAAAGTTCAACTTTTTGGGATGCAACTTAGTATAACACAGTTGTTTGCACTATATGACAATGTGTAAAGACTTTGCGATTTTCATGTGCGGGGCAAATAGTGCCCCTATTTATGTGTGTTTATTATGTACCCCATGCATCCTGATCCTTGACTTTTAATCTCTTTAAGAGTAATATAATTATCATAAAGTTGGAGGGTTGTGCAATGAGTAAGACGGAATTGAATGAAGAGATTATTAATTTTATAAATTTCCTTAAATCTTCTTTTTACGTCACGCTTGACAATATATCAGAAATAAACGAGCTCAGTGAAAAAGTCCTCTTAGAGATGCTTAAGCGTGGAAAGGACGTACATAATGAGGCAGAAAAGGTCTTAGTGGATTTCCTTGAAAATACTCGAAAGAGCCGTGATGAGTTTAAGAATGTTATAGAGTCAGGGTTTGAACAAATAGAAAAGGTACTTAGGGAAAAATGACGTTGAATATGTTTTGTTACTTGTTTGGAGAGCAGCAATGAAGAAGGGTTATTTTGGAATCTATGGAGGCAGGTACGTCCCTGAGACCTTAATCCCTGCTTTAGAGGAGTTAGAAGGGGCCTATGAGGCCATAAAAAAAGACGGTGGTTTTCAACGTGAGTTAGAGCAGCTCCAGGCTACGTATATAGGCAGGCCTACACCGCTTTACTATGCCAAGAAGCTCACTGAGAGTCTTGGAGGGGCGAAGATATATCTAAAACGTGAGGATCTAGCCCACACCGGCGCTCACAAGATAAACAATGCCGTTGGACAGGCTCTTCTTGCAAAGGTAATGGGCAAGGATAGGCTCATAGCAGAAACCGGCGCAGGTCAACACGGTGTGGCAACTGCAACTGGCGCCGCCCTGTTTGGATTAAAATGTGAGATATACATGGGGACAGAGGACATGCACAGGCAGTCCTTAAACGTCTTTAGAATGAGGTTGCTTGGGGCAAAGGTGATCGCTGTGGACGTTGGCTCTAAGACGCTGAAGGACGCCATAAACGAGGCCCTGAGAGATTGGACTACTAACGTCAGAACGACTCATTACGTAATGGGGACGGTGTTTGGTCCTCATCCGTATCCATCTATGGTCAGGGACTTTCAGGCTGTCATAGGACGTGAGGCAAAAAAGCAGATACTTGCCGCAGAAGGCAGATTACCAGACTATCTTATAGCCTGTGTAGGCGGGGGAAGTAACGCTATGGGATTGTTTCACGAGTTCTTGATTGAAAATCCAGCTCAAGCGATTAATCTCATAGGTGTCGAGGCAGGAGGTTTGGGGATAAGTTCGGGGGCTCATGCAGCACGCTTTGCCGGTGGATCTGTTGGCGTTTTTCAGGGATGCAAGAGCTATCTGCTACAGGACGACGATGGCAACGTGTTAGGCACTCACTCCGTTTCTGCCGGGCTTGATTATGCCTCCGTAGGACCAGAACATGCCTACCTGCATGATACAATGGCTGTAAGGTACACCTATGCCACTGATGATGAGGCACTAAACGCCTTTGAGACCCTATGCAGGTCAGAGGGAATAATGCCGGCATTAGAATCATCACACGCCATAAGTGAGACAATAAAAATAGCCCCAACGCTTTCTAAGGAAAAGATTATTATCGTCAATCTCTCAGGCAGGGGCGACAAGGACGTTCAACACGTCGCAAGGCTAAAAGATGCAGGAGAGTGAAAGGTAATAACCCCTCATAGATAATAAAGAAGGGAGAGCTTTGCCCTCCCTCAGACCCTCCTACAAGGGGACTCGACCCCCTTGACCCCGTAAATGTCTGGCCTGGTTGTTTGAGATGTGGGGCTTCTATACATAATGCTTAAGTCAACAGCATTACCACCTATACTGACCAAATGCGTCCGTAATTGCTTGGGATCTTAAGAGGAGTATTAACGTTGCTTGCAACGTTGCGCAGATTATCAAACCCATGTAGATCCTCGGTATAGTTTCCATTTATAGGAAAGGTAAATGGTACTGTTTGATCATAATCTCCGAAGTTAAGTGCGACGAGGCTAAACTGGTTCTTATATCGTCTTGAAAAAAGCAAGATGTTTTTTGATTGATACTCATAATGATTATTATAAAAATAATAATCACCATAGAGGAACTGAGTTTTTTCCTTTCGTATCTTGATGAGTTTTCTGACCAGTGAAATAGACTGTTTTCCTTCTTCGCTATAAAAGTACTCCCACCTTACAGGACGCAGCATTCGTACCCTACCTATTCCATCATCTATTAGAAAGTAGTTTTCACAAATCTCTTGTCCCTGCCACAGCATGGGTATACCCTTTGAGGTAAGCAGAGCTATCACATAGGGTTGAACCTTGTACCAAAGGTTTCTATCTCCTTCTTTATAAAGTTCATAAGACTGATCATTGTTATCTTTTTTAGGAATAACCCTGAAGTTGCAGCAGAAACGTGAATGGTCATGATTCTCTATATAATGTAAAGCCGTTTTCTTTATAGTATCACTGTTCGTAGTAACGCTAATAGGGTAGTCATAAAGACCTAATTGCATACCTAAAGGATATAAGTCCTTATTAGTTCCATTTGCTATTTGCTCGGCGGTTGAGAATGTGGTATTTTGCCATGTACAATTGCTGTAGGTTTTGTTCAATATCTCTATGGGAGCTTCGAGTTGTTCAGCGCATTGAATGAGATTTAACGAGCTATTGTTATAGAATCTTGCATAATGGTTTGTACCGTTAGTACCTTTAACGTACTGATAAGTATTGTATACGAGATTTGCGTATCCGCTGCCAAGAGTGCCGTCATAGTATTCTGGGACACAATCATAGCGGAATCCATCAATGTGATAGCAATCGAGCCAATGAACGTTGACAGTATAGAAAAAGTCTTGTGTGAACTGTCGTTTGAAATCTGTTGGTTCACCAAAATATTTCTTCGCGGTTATTCCCATGAAAGGGTTTTGGCTGTAGGCTAAATTGTCATAGATGTACTTGTAGGGGAAATTGTAGTTGGTATGACCATAAACTGAGTCTAATACAACGGCAATTCCCCTTTTATGCGCCTCGTCAATTAGTTTTTGCATATCTTTTCTCTTGCCAAGTCGTTCATCCACACCAAAATAACCCAGTGGCAAATAGCCCCAGTCCAGTACCTCTGATACGTTGGAAACTGGCATAACCTCAATGCAGTTAATCCCAAGGTCACCAAGATAGTCAAGATGATCAATTGTAGTATCGATACTGCCGCCAAATTCATTGATGTTCAATTCGTACATAATAAGGTCTTCCAATGCAGGAGTCTTATAATTTGTGTCGTAAAGCCATTGATAGTCTGTATAACCAAGGGTGAAAGCCGAGAGTTTACCAACTCCAAACTCCCTAGCAAATGGGTCAATAATCCAGTCAATGAGCTGCTTTGAGTTTGTGTTGTACAAACAGTACCGGTAAACATACCTACCCGGCAGTCCCCATTGAGATCTTGGATGTGGTTTATCTTTAGTATCCACATCTATCTGTGTTGACCAGTAATCACTGTAAGACGGATCAGCAGCAGGATGATGAGAATGTATTAGGAAAAACTCCTTTGGCTGTATATCCTGAAGGAATTGATCTTTTTCGTGGATTAGTTTTACCGATATCTTAAAACCATCTGTTGCTGATACCCAAGGAAGGAGTATCCCAAAATCTACACTTCCTGGTTTCGTCTTACTTTCCCTAGCACCCAAATCGTTCAGTGGTAATAATTGCATATAAACCTCCTTATGGTTATTTAATTAGCCGTATGTGTTATTTGCAGTAATTCTTAATCAAGGCTTACTGCAATCTAAGTTGTTGAGCTATAATCAAGTATCTCATTTCTCCCGCGCAAAGACGATAATGCTATTAGCCGGAAGCGTCACTGCCCCAGAGTATGGTAGTTTGTCCATCGGTTGCCCATCTGCTGTGACACCACCGTTGTTGCCTTTACAGATTGGATTTGGAAAGTTATCGTAAAAATCACTGTTAAACACCTCGTGCCACCAGCCGTAAGCTGGAAACCCTATGCGATAGCTGTTGTTGTAGTAGGTATATTCACTGAGGCTTACAACGATTACGACGTCATTTCCTGTGTCAAGCCATCTGTGGAAAGCAATGACTCGATTGTCGTTGTGAACATGAAACACGTTGATACGTTCCCCTCTTAGAGCAGGGTATCTCCGCCTGAGCCAGATTAAGTCTCTTGTGAAAGCATGGAAATCGGACATGTTTTTGTCCCCTCCCTCGAGACCATCCCACCAAATCATATTATCCATGCTATCGTGACTATCTGACCACAGTTTGTCTTCAAGGAATTCTTGTCCCATAAAGACCATCGGTATACCTGGCGCTGTCATCAGCAGACCTGTGGCTACACGCGCCCTGCTTCTGGCATACCACGAACGAGGATTACTTCCATCTGATAATCTTGCTATGCGTGGCACTGCATCATTATTACCTTGACGGCTTATATCGTGATTTTCCAAACATTGAAATTGCTTCCATGCAGCAGGAAAACCTTCAAAGGTATAGAGAGCATTAAAAATGGAGTCCATTTTGATACCGCCATGTCCACCTTGGCTTGCCTGTTGGATTACGCTGCGAACGTTATCACGCAGTTTATCGCAATAACCAGCATCAAAGCCCATACCGTTTGAAGGACTCAGAACGGCTAGACATCTGTGCTGCAAAGAGTAGTTCCAATACTCGGCGATTTTTATGGCATTGGGTTTGATGTAATTTATAGTATTTGTCAAATCCTGACAGAACTGCCAGCCACCGTTTTCGTCTATTACCCTAACTTCGTCGAAACGAAAACCATCTACATGGTATTCTTCAATAAACATCTTGGCATTGTTGATCAAAAACTGTCGAACTTCACCATCCCAAAATGCAAAGACAAGACCACCTGCCCAACCTTTAGACAAGAAATAGATATCTGAATTTCTATCGAAAAAATGAATACTCTCGTCGTCCAAATCACCCCCTGCATGATTATAAACCACATCAGAAATGACAGCCAAACCGTAAAGATGAGCTATATCGATAAACGTTTTAAGCTGATTGCTTTGATTGCGAAGCTGAGATTTAACCAGAGGAACATGTCCTTTTTTTTGCAATAAGCTATTGACAACCTTAATGTAATCGTCAAGTTCGTTGTCTGCTACTGCATAATCCATCTCAGGTGAGAACAAATCCGTCTCGTTATAACCAAGACTTGTCATCGTGTGGAATTCAAGAAAAGGTAGCGGCATTATCGCATTAACCCCAAGGTCTGCTAAGTATTCGATGCGAGCCAGTACATCCAAGAACTTTGCTGTTCGCCATTTTCTGATATCTTTACCATTTGCATCCTTGGCATAGAAAACCCCTATGTGAAATTGGTAGACAATTAAATCATTAAACATAGGTGGCTTAAAATCTTGAACTTTCCACGGATACGTTTGCGGATCACGTAATATGCAGTGCCTTCCTGGAGAAGGCTGCATTTCGAGTTCACGTGCATATGGGTCGCGTTTATAACCTTCCCCCGTTGAACCTACAACCCAAAAGCGATAAAAAGCATCTTCCTTGATTCCAGGGATAAAACCACACCAGTGCCCACTTGCTGGATGACGGATAAGCTTATTTGCATCACTCTTCGTATTGTGGTCGTCTAATACGACATACACCTCTTTTGCCCCCGGAGCCCATACTCGAAATGTGGCACCGCCTGAGATAAGATTAGCCCCCATTGGTGTATTTTCCGAAATATTGCTTTGACTTGCTGGCATGTTACGTTGCTCCTCCTTTGCGCTTTCCCACGCTATTTAAGATATATATTGCCTATTGAGTTACTCCGAATACTGCTGCCCCTTATTCTTCATATTGCAGCGTAGAATATTTCTAAATGCTATTTTTACAACATATCATTATGCAAACCTTACTACATATAGAATCTACTGGTATTTATCTAAAATAATGTTTTACAGTAAAACAAAGAAATAAATAAAATCCAGTGCATTCTATTTCACATATGAGTATATTTCTGTGAATTTTACTTCTCAGAAAAGGTTTACATGCCTTAATTAAGATATAAGAACTCACTGTTATCAAAGACATTATTTAAACTTCAGCCGAGAAAAACAAAAACCACTATGACAAAATTCTTATCTTTTTTATATTTCATGGTAACTATGCTTTTACGCTTTCTGGATTCCTGTTTACACAGGAATGACATATTAGAAAAAGGTCATTACTGTCATTCCCACGAAAGTGGGAATCCATAGTCTTGAAACCATGAACATTTTTACCCTGTTTTTAAAGAGGATACCAAAATTCGTACTAATACCAATTTGCGTTTATACCAGTGTTAGTATAGAAGGGGAGACCCTGTCTCCCCTCAGACACCTCTGCAAGGGGACTAGTCCCCTTAACTTTCTTATGCACCCAAAACTTGACCTTACAGTATAATAGTCGTTAATATATTATAGTGAAAGAGGCTTACTTATATAAAAAACTCCATGATGGTAAGGTGGAGTGTTTCCTTTGTGCCCACAGATGCGTGCTCACCGAGGGCAAGAGGGGGATCTGCGGGGTTAGGGAACATAGAGATTCAACGCTCTACAGCCTTGTCTACGGCAAACTTGCTACTGCTCACATAGACCCCATCGAGAAGAAGCCGCTCTTTCACTTTCATCCTGCATCCACGACCTTTTCCATTGCTACGGTTGGCTGCAACTTCAAGTGTCTTCACTGCCAGAACTCCGACCTCTCTCAATATCCAAAGAGCTACAAGTCTGACTTTTCTATAGTTATTACCGGCAGTGTCTCAGACCCGTCTGATGTGGTAGATGCTGCGTTGAAGGCGGGTTGTCAGAGTATATCGTACACGTACTCTGAACCAACTATCTTTTTTGAATTTGCCATTGATTGTGCAAAATCAGCTAGACAAAAGGGCCTTAAGAACGTCTTTGTAAGTAATGGCTTTATGACGCATGAAAGCGCGCAGGAGATCATCCCCTACCTTGACGCCAACAACATAGACCTTAAAGGCGACGACGAGTTTTACAGAAAGGTTTGCGGCGGAAGGGTTGAACCAGTAAAGGACACCATAAGGTTGATGGCAGAGGCAGGCGTATGGGTTGAGGTTACAACACTGGTAATACCAGGGCATAATGACTCAGAGCCAGTACTGAGATCCATCGCTGACTTTATAAGATCGGTAAGCCCGTCTATTCCTTGGCACGTTAGTCAATTCCACCCTACATACAATATGATGGACAGACCTTGGACACCCATTGAGACCCTAAAGATAGCAAGGCAGATTGGTCTTGAGGCAGGTTTAAAATACGTCTATCTTGGAAACGTCTATGGTGAGGGGGCTGAGGATACGTGGTGTCCTTCCTGTAAGACGTCCTTGATTAAAAGACATGGCTTCTTCGTAAGCTCAAACGTTATCCTCAAAAATGACCAGAGCAATGGCGTCTGTCCAAAGTGTACCGCTAAGATAGATGGCGTTTGGTAGTATGTCAATCGCCTCCCTAAGCAAACGGCTCGACCTGGAGATCAGCTATACACCCTAAACTGCTATGTTGTCATCCAAGTTCTCATACCACTAACCCTTGTGCCAAAAACGATAATCCTCACCTCCTGCACAAAAGACAATATAGTATACACAACGGCCTCTATAGTTAAGTGGTCAATGGGGGGTAAAGCAATCCTTCAACCTCCCTGATGTCCTCAGCCTTTAACAACGCCTCTGTTATAGCGTTATAGCGCGGAGCCTTGACTGATCTTTATACCTGCTGATCTTCTGCATAAGGGATAGTCCTTTTTCTCCAAATTTTGCCCTTAACAAGACTTCAATCGCATCATGCAAACCATCTACCCTGCCTTCTTCTATACCCTCTACCCTGCCCTTCTGTACACCTTGCATGAACCTTATATCTGTTTCTAAGTCTAACACAATTGGCATTTGTTCCACCTCCTCTATTACGATTTTTTGCATACCTCTCAACCTTGAGAGTATTTCTATTTGCCTTAAGTTTTTTGATAAATCCAGACCTTTGGCGACTTTTATTAATTCTATCAAAATCTGCCTTACAAATATCCTCTCATCACGTCCACCCATATTACATAACATAGAGAGGATTATCTCTTCAGGTACACCTGAGTACAGAAATCGTTTACATTCGATATTCCTCATATCTATTAGTTTGTATCTGTAGCTGACATCAGACATTTCCAAAGCTCTTTGATGATTTTATCGTAACTGCCTGGCCCTGTTGGTGTATTCATCTTGAATTTAGTATACTATATGGAATCTAAAATTGAAAGCTGACCTCACAACATGAGCATAGACACGCACTTTGAACAAGATACTTACATGGTATAAATATTTATAGCAATGTTTCTATCGTTGTTCTATTTTATGTATACATGTTTATGCTGAGGCTGCAACTTGCTTGAACAGGGGAATGAGACTTCTTCTTTGCTTTTTACCAACGCCACAATCTTTTTGCGAATTCCATTTCGTTAAGTATAGTATAATATAGCTAAGATGGATACACCAACAGGGTCTATACGTTATGACAAGACCATTAATACTAAGTTGCATCCAAAAAAGTTGAACTTTAAAGGGGTCAAGGGAACTAGTCCCCTTGCAGAGGGGTCTGATGGGAGACAGGGTCTCCCCTTCTATACTAATACTGGTATAAACGCAACTTGGTATAAGGAGTTGATCGGTGATATAGAGCATCCCTTGATAGAAAAGGTCTTGGGTATTAAAGCCTATAAGGTCAGCAGGCTCAACGTCGTGACGCAACTAACAGACGAGCGGGAGGCAGATATCGCTTTAATGGAGACTTTGTTGAGGACAAGATTTGGTGAAAAAGGATTGTCCCTTATGGATAGAATCAGATGGAAGTCCTAAAGGTCGATGGACTAAGCGTATATTTCAAGAGCAGGACACAGACCGTAGTTAGGGTTGTGAATTCTGTTGGATTTGAGGTTGGTGCCTCCGAGATATTTGGCATTGTGGGGGAGAGCGGCTGTGGCAAGAGTATTACAGCCTATGCGATCATGTCAATACTGCCTGATAACGCCTACTACGAAGGTGCGATCTACTTTCAGGGTCAGAACATGTCTTCTCTGAGTGATGAAGGACGAAGGCAGCTCAGAGGCAACAGGGTTTCGATGATATTTCAGGAACCGATGACCTCTCTCAACCCTGTCCTTACCATAGGTTACCAGATAGCGGAGGTGCTGACAACCCATAAGGCTGTCTCTCGTAAAGAGGCAAGGGACAGAGCCATCCAGCTCTTGGCCGACGTAAAGATCCCATTCCCTGAGGTCAGGTTCAACGACTATCCCCATCAGATGTCTGGCGGGATGAGGCAGCGGGTGATGATAGCTATGGCCGTGGCCTGCGATCCAGCCCTCGTCATCGCCGATGAGCCAACCACTGCCTTAGATGTGACAATTCAGGCTCAGATACTTAATCTCCTGCATGGAATTAAGGAAGAAAAGAACATGTCAATGCTCTTGATAACCCATGACCTTGGTATCATAGCAGAGCACACAAGACGGGTGATGGTTATGTATGCCGGTCGTATAATGGAATTGGCAACTACTGAGGAGTTATTTAAGACCCCTCAGCATCCATACACAAGGGGGCTAATTAATTCACTTCCACGAGGTCGCGGTATCGCACTGAATCCAATACCAGGCTTTGTCCCTCGACCTGAGAACCTACCTGAAGGATGCAAGTTCTCAGACAGGTGTTCCCTGTGTACAAAGGAGTGCAAGGAGGCTGAACCGGCGCTAAGAGAGACTACCACGGGTCATTTTGTCAGGTGCATATGGAGCTCTTAAAGGTTAACGGCCTCAGGAAACATTACACCAGCTCATCAGGTCTGTTTAAGCAGGGGACTAGGGTTCAGGCCGTAGATGGCATAAGTTTCAACATTGGTGTCAACAAAGTCTTTGCCCTTGTTGGGGAGAGTGGCTGTGGCAAGTCAACCGTTGCGAGGATGCTCGTTAGGCTGACTGAGCCAGATGGCGGCGAGGTACTCTTTAAGGGTGTCGACATATTTAGTTTAAGAGCGGAGACCCTCAAGGCCTACAGGCGTTCCGTACAGATCATCTTTCAGGACCCCTTTGCCTCTCTAAATCCACGGATGTCGATCTTTAGCACCCTGTCTGAGCCTTTGCGTATACACGGGATTGTACCAAAGCGCCAGTATAAGGAGAAGGTGGCAGACCTTCTACACACGGTTGGTCTTACGTCCGATGTGATGAACCGCTATCCGCACGAGTTTAGCGGCGGACAGAGACAGCGCATCTGCATTGCCAGGGCATTGACCCTGTCGCCAGAGCTTGTTGTGGCCGACGAACCGCTTTCCTCATTGGACGTCTCCATACAGGCACAGATATTGAATCTGCTGGCTGAGTTAAAGCAGAAGATAGGGCTTTCGTATCTGTTTATCAGTCACGATCTGCACGTCGTACAGTACTTTAGCGACCAGACAGGTGTCATGTACATGGGCAGGATTGTAGAACAGGGTGCAACTGATGAGTTATTTACGAGACCGCTTCATCCATACACGCAGATGCTGATAAGCTCCGTTCCCCAGATAAACCCGATATACAGAACTCCTGTAGACAGGGTACATCTAAACAACGTATTAGAAGAGGCGTCGTCGCACGCAGCGCTGCCTTCAGGATGTTGCTTTTATCCAAGGTGTCCGAGACGTTTTGAGCCGTGCGGCAAGATAGTCCCAACGTTAAACCATCAAAATGGGCGGTGGACAGCGTGCCACTTGTATGCCGTCCCCTCCCCTCAGACCTAATGCTGTTGACTTAAGGTGAAAGGAAGATGAATAAGGAGGCATAATGACCGTAGGAAGCGGTTTTATCAATCATGTCTTCCCTAAAGAGGTAATATACCATTATGACAAAAACTCGATGCCACATCTGAAGTTCGTTTACGAAGATTTCTGAATATGTCAAACAGAGATAAGGCTCAGCGTCTCTTTGAATACATAAGACAGGTTTTTTCTGTTGACCTGTTGGTAGAAAGGGATATAACCAGTTATAGTGAGGATTTTTGGTGGCAGGCTGATATACTACAGTCGCAGCGCTGTAAGGTCAGGCAATTTTGCAACGACGATAATGCATCCGGCTCAGACATTGGTGATGCCTGGCTAACGGTTACTAAATATCCATACGACAACCAACCACCGCTGCCATCGAGCCTTCAACACTGGATAGCAATTACAGACAACCCAACCAAAAGGCCCGTTGCCAAAGAATCAATTGCTAACGAACCGGTTTTAAACAAAACTCCTGCTGTGGAGGAGGCGTTCAAAGACGATCCGGCACGCCTGATAACCTATAACGACTACATCAACAGACAGTGGATACCCTGGGCTGAGCGTGTGTTACCCCAGTACAAGGCCAATTCCCTCTACGACCAGTTGTTCTCCTTACGTCAGCGGCTAAACGTAGAAGGCGATCGACTGGAAATCATGTGGGGGCACCTGTTCCTCTCCTGGTGCCATAGCAGCGACAACAAAGTCTATCACCCACTTATACTCACCCCCATGAACCTGAACTTCGACCCAGACAAGAGAACTATAACACTCACCCCAGGTCAGACCACACCTACTAAAATAGATATAGACTGCTTAACAGACCTATCCTATCCAAATAAGGCCGAACTGATAGATTATCTAAGAGCCGCTAACTCTGTAAGCGCTGGCGACAATGGCAATAATGGTCTGGACTCTTGGAACAATGCAGCAATGAAACAGATAGCCTCAAAGGTTACAGGATTGCTCAGTAATGCAGCAGCACTTAACGTTGATCTGTACGAGGTCACCCCAGCAGCAAGGCCAGAGATAAGGGATGTGCCAACCATTTATAATGCCCCCATCGTATTTGTCAGAAAACGAACGCGCCGCCTATGGGTGGATGACGCAGAAAAGGTAGTTCAGGCAATAAAGGACGGCGACGATATCCCAGTTATTATACGCGTCTTGCTAGGAGATAGACTGCCGGTGTCAGAGGTAAGCAAAGAGGCCGATAATGCCGGCGACGAACTACTCCTTGCCCTCCCTTATAACGACCAACAGGAGGAGATTGTCAAGAGACTTACAAATCACTTTGGTGTCCTTGTGCAGGGACCACCTGGGACTGGTAAGAGCCATACCATAGCCAACGTAATCAGCTCACTGCTTGCACGGGGTAAGACGATCCTCGTAACAAGTCAGACTGAAAACGCCCTCAAAGTGTTGAGAGATTACCTGCCAGGTGGCATCAAAAGCCTCTGTGTGAGTCAACTTGGCAACGATATCGACTCCAGGAAACAGTTGAACGAGGCAATAGTAGAAATAGGAAAGCACAATGACAAACAAAACAGCTCCATTACCGAGGAGAGTATTCAGGGTATATTGAAAAAGTTATCCGACCTGCGGAGTGAGCAAGCTCAGATATCACGTCTACTCAGACAGTGGAGAGAGATTGAATCCAGCAGCATTATAATAGACGGTGAGACTCTAACAGCTATTGAGGCGGCCAAGGAGTACTCAGGGCAGTGTCAGGAGTGCTGTTGGTTTGTCGATATACTATCACCAGAGACAGAGCCGCCTCTGACCAGTCAAGAGCTTATACAGATGTGTAGCGCTATAAAGGAGATATCACCTGAGGACAGGCTTGCTGTTACTCAGTATCTGCCACAGTCGAACCAAATATTACACCCTGATGACTTTGAGATAGAAGTCTCAAGGCTGCGAGGGTTTGAATTAATGGCCTCAGAGACGCAAGTGTTGAGGGACAGGTGGGGGCAACAACTGAGCATGGCAAAGGAGGAGAATCTAAATAGCGCCTTGACCCTGCTTGATGAGTCATTGTCCACGCTTAGCGAGCTTACAGAGCCGTGGCAGATCAACATCGTCGAGTTGATATCAACAGCAGAGAGTCAAGATGAGCTGTGGAAGGAGCTTTTAGCAAAACTAAGAAACCACTTTGACACAACCAGGCAGTCGTATAAATTTACTCAAGGCTATAAGATTGAGCAAACCGATGTTATCCCTGCTGACATGGATGTCTTTGCGGCCTTAGCAGAGCTAAAGGGGCTTATTTGGAACGAAAAGAACCCTTCATCCTGGTTGACACGTCTAACCATGTCCAAGACCGCAAGGTTCGTATACGATACAGTCAAGGTAGACGGATTCCCTCTAAAAACCATCGAAAGAATTGATGCAGCAAAGGCGGATTTTAAATACAAACAAGGTCTTGCAAAACTCAACACGTTATGGGAGGACGCAGTCACCCACGTTGGTGCCCCACGTTTAAACCCATCGGTTTTCAAACAATTGACAGACGTGGACGTATACATAAAAAAAGTCACCGATGTTCTCAAGTGGAAACACATATACCATGCCAAGCTCAAGGGTTCGTTACAAGCCCTTGGCTTTAAACAGCAGGTGTTTCACCGCTCTGAGACGCTCAAGCAGTGTGTCAAGGCGTTGAGCGGGCAGATCTCTGAGATTGAGAGAAAGAAGATAGACACTTTTCTCTCAAAACAGCAGACTAGCTATAAACTAGAGTCACTCAAGGACAACGCCCACAGGCTTTGGTCGTCTCTGGCCGAGGCGGTTAAGGTTCAGTCCATTGAAGAATACCATAGGTTCTATAGCGAGACTATGCGGTTGTTGGATGTGCGTTGCCAGGTTGAGATGCTCAATGGGTTATCTGCAAAGCTCAAGGAAGTGGCGCCACACTGGTATCACAAGCTTGAGGCAAGGGCAAAGGAGATTGGGGCGCAGGCCATTGATACTAACTGGCAGCGTGCGTGGAGGTGGAGGCGTCTGAGCGAGTGGCTCAATGCCCTTCATAGACGCGAGACGGTTGAAGAGCTACAGATCAGGCTCAAGCGGGTGCAATGGCAGGAGCGTGAAAAGATCACAGAGTTAGTCACTGAAAGGGCCTGGCAGAGACTGCGTATAAAGGAAGACAGTTTTAGGGCATTGACGGCATGGGCTGGTGCTATGAGGAGGTATGGTAAGGGCACAGGTAAAAATGCTCAGAATTACCTGGCTGAAGCTGCGAAGGCTATGGTAGACGCCATAGACGCTGTTCCGGCCTGGATTATGCCGCTACACAAGGTGGTACAGTCGTTTCCTGCCAGGGCTGGGATATTCGACGTCGTTATAATAGATGAGGCCAGTCAATGCGACCTGCGTGCGCTGCCGGTTCTATACAGGGCGCGAAAGGTTTTGATTGTTGGCGACCCTGAGCAGATAAGTCCGTCAAATATTGGTATCGACAGGGATAAGGTCAATAACCTGATACAGCAATATCTCTCGGACGTTGCCTACAGCAATACCACCTTTAGCATTGACAACAGTATCTATAGAATATGCGAGACTATCCCATCGCTTAGCAAGATACTGCTGACCGAGCACTTTCGCTCCATCCCGGAGTTGATAGCGTTTAACAACGCACTGTGTCCAAGCTACGGCGGCCAGCTAGTACCCTTACGCATACCCAATCCCAACGACATGCTTGTACCTCCAATAGCCACGGTGTATGTGAAAAACGGTTTTAAAACTACAAACGATATAAACATCCCAGAGGCCGAGGCTCTTGTAGAAAGACTGGTGGAGTGCTGTCGATGCGAGCAATACGGGGTAGGCGGCAAGGAAAATCGTGTAAGGACAATGGGCGTTGTCTCGCTTCTTGGTGAGAGTCAGGCAAAGCATATATATAAATTGATATCCAGCCGCCTTGAGGAGACTGAGATCGAACGTCGTCGGATCATCTGTGGAGACGCCTATGCCTTTCAGGGTGATGAGCGAGACGTGATGTTTCTTTCGCTGGTGGCAGCGCCAAATGCTGCGTTTTCAGCGCTTACCAAGGATTCAGATCTGCAGAGGTTTAACGTGGCCACAAGCAGGGCGCGGGATCAGGTCTTCCTGTTTCACTCCATATGGTTGGAAGACATCAAGAACCCTCAATGTGTACGCTATCGTCTGTTGCAGCATTATCTGAGTCCGCAAAGGGCACAGTCGGAAAGCAGCTTAAAGGATCTGGAGCGCTTGGCGGAGAGCCAGTTTGAGCTTGACGTGGGTACGATGATTATAGAGAAGGGCTACAAGCTCATAGCTCAGTATAAGCCTTTTCCCAATGATTTCAATTACAGAATAGACATAGTAGTTCAGGGCAAGGACAATCGTGTGGCGGTAGAGTGTGATGGAGATAGGTGGCAAGGGCCAGATAGGTGGGAGTACGATCAGCGTCGTCAGTCTCAGCTTCAGAGGGCCGGGTGGAAGTTCTGGCGCATAAGTGGCAGCACCTTCTATCGCAGCAGGGAGAAGGCCATGCATGGCCTCTGGGTGTTTCTTGACGCAGAAGGGATTAAAAAGCAAGAAGGGGGAGGCTCCGCCCCCCCTTAGCCCTAATGCTGTTGACTTAAGCATTATTGATGTATAGCAAGTAACATCTTTAGCAGCCACGCCTGACATTTACGGGGTCAAGGGGACGAGTCCCCTTGACCCCATCCTGACGAGCGTTGGATGTTTAGCTTGGTGGGTAGGTGGTTTTTTTAGCTGGTGTGTTATACTAATAGACGGAGTTTATGCTTACCACGATCAAAGCAAGGTTCTTTAATGGTGTATTTGAACCTTTAAGCGAGGTAGATTTGCCAGAGGGTAAAGAAGTAGATGTTATTTTTGAAGATAGTAATAAAGAGGCTCTTTCTCTAAGTGAGTGGGCAATGGTATAATGAGGGTAAAACATTAAGGAGAATAGAGCTAAGGATTTTTCCAATGACTTAGAAGTATTTTCTGTAAGAATTGCTACTACTAAGTTACACCCTTTCTTAAGTCAACAGCATTATCCCTAAGACTAACTACGTATAGATCCTTACGACGTGAGGCAACACGCAAGAAACTTAAACCTATACTTTTGCACTTTTTTATAAACCAGCATTTTATGCAGCTCTCAAAAATGGATTCCCGCTTTCGCGGGTATGACAGCAAATAGCGTTTTGGCCGTTCTATGCCTGTCCCTGACCTGAGCAGGAATCCAGAAAGTGCAAAACTATAGTTAAACAGAACAACAGCATTTCAGTCTGTAACTGATGATAACATGTAGCTCTTATTCTTAGCGTGTTTTGGGTCGTTTGTTAGCTGGGAGGATCTTTTTTCTTAATCTGATGGAGCTGGGGGTGACTTCTACCAGTTCATCCTCCTTTATAAATTCAAGTGCATTATCGAGGTTCATTAACCTAGGAGGTATGAGAAGCAGGGCATCGTCAGTGCCTGAGGCCCGTATGTTGGTAAGTTTCTTTTCCTTTGTAACGTTGACGTCGATGTCGTTTTCTTTGGCGTTTTCGCCTATCACCATACCCTCATACACCGCCGTATTTTCTCTTATAAAGAGTGTGCCGCGTGGTTGCAGGTGAAATAGGGCGTATGCCGTAGATCTTCCGGCTCTATCGGCTACCAATGCCCCAGTCTGTCTCTTGGTGATAGGACCACACCAAGGCTCATAGCCGTCAAAGAGATGATTTATCAATCCAGTGCCACGTGTATCTGAAAGAAATTGATTGCGAAAACCTATAAGCCCGCGTGAGGGTATCCTGAAATCAAGCCTTACCCTGCCGTAGCCGTTGTTATTCATCTTATGCAGCCGCCCTTTTCTCATGCCTATGAGCTTACTGACAACACCGACGTAGTCCTCCGGTACGTCTATTACAAGTATCTCCATTGGTTCGAGGATCTGGCCGTTTATCTCTTTTACAATGGTGGTGGGCATGGCGACTGAGAGTTCGTATCCCTCGCGGCGCATCATCTCTATGAGTATGGCAAGCTGAAGCTCACCACGTCCCATGACCTCGAATGAATCCATGTTGTCGAAGTTGACCTTTATGGATACGTTGTACAGAAGCTCTTTGGTGAGTCTGTCTCGGAGGTTTCTTGAGGTTACGAATTTGCCTTCCTTGCCAGCAAAGGGGGACGTATTGATGGAAAACACCATAGCTATTGTAGGTTCATCAACGTGGATTGTTGGCATGGCCTTTGGGTTTTCGTAATCGGCAATGGTATCGCCGATGTTAATGCCTTCTATGCCTGAAAGGGCAATGATATCACCACAGGATATCTCTTTGACCTCAATCCTTTCCAGCCCCTCAAATGTGTACATGGAGGTAACCTTTGTTTTTATTACCTCCTTAGTGCTCTTTACCATCGAGACGTAATCCCCCACCTTGACAGAACCGGAGAATATCCGGCCAATGGCAAGTCTGCCGACGTAGTCACTATAGTCTATGTTGGTGACCAAGACCTGAAGTTCCTTGTCTCTTAAGTCTTCTGGGGCTGGGATAGTCTTCATTATGGTCTCAAATAGCGGTTGGAGGTCGTTCGATTCCTCGTTTATGTCGCGCTTTGCAATACCACTGCGAGCATTAGTATATATGATCGGGAATTCAAGCTGTCCCTCTATAGCGTCAAGGTCTATGAAAAGGTCAAAGATTTCGTTAATGACGGCCTGTATACGTGCATCTGGTCTGTCAATCTTATTGATTACGACAATAGGTGGCAGACCCAACTCAAGGGCCTTCTTAAGGACAAATCTCGTTTGTGGTAATGGCCCTTCTGAGGCATCAACAAGTAAAAGCACGCCGTCAACCATCTTGAGGGTGCGCTCCACCTCTCCACCAAAGTCGGCATGTCCTGGTGTATCCACTATATTTATCTTCACATCTTTATAGTAAACAGCGGTGTTCTTTGCCATTATGGTAATTCCACGTTCCCTTTCAAGGTCTATGTTGTCCATAACGCGTTCGGGCATCCTTTCATTGTCTCTATATATACCGGACTGCTTAAACATGGCGTCAACTAATGTTGTCTTACCGTGGTCTACGTGGGCTATTATTGCTATGTTTCTTAGGTCTTCGCGCTTCATGTGTCTCCTTAATATTTTAGTCTTAGCCGTCATTTTAACATAAAAAGATAAGATAAGACACGAACCCATTAAGTGATAAGTACCAGGACATAGGCATTGGCTCTTGCCAACTTTGGGTGAGCAAGATTAGCAACCCCACCTATGGACAGTAGGGAAGGGAAAATGCTAAGTTTTGTCGTGTTCCCTTTAATCTCTATTGTTTTCGAGGGAAAGCCTATAAAGGGCAAGGCGTTAGATTGCACTACCGCTCCCGTTGGTCGCTACCCTTAAGTTTAGTTACCCATGCGAAATAAGAAGGAACCGAAATATTTTAATGGGGTCAAGAGGACTCGTCTCATTGCGGAGGGGGCTGAGGGGAGGGGTTGCGAACCCCTGCTACAGGGGGCAGAGCCTCCCCTTTTTTGACAAAACCCACGACTTTCTTATGCACCCGGAAAATATGTAGTTTAACAATACGTTGCTTTATGTGCTATACTATATCTATGAAATAGCGGATTATAAAGGCATCTGTACTATAAATAATCACGCAGCTTTTTAAGGAGGTATGGCAGTGAGAGCGTTTGTTGTTTTGTTTATCATAGCATTTTTTAGTGTTGAGGCTTGTGCAGAGGAGGTAGGCAGCGTAGATACAAAGTTTAACCTGCTTACGCCTAATCACAAGATAGTTATAGAGGCCTTTGACGACCCTAAGGTGAGCGGTGTTGCATGTCATTTAAGCAGGGCTAAGAAGGGCGGTGTCAAAGGCGCCGTTGGTGTGGCTGAAGACCCATCAGATGCCTCTATAGCATGTCGTCAGATTGCTCCTATTGCCATTAAAGGTACTTTAAAGGATGGTGAAGAGGTGTTTGAGAAAAGAACATCCGTGCTTTTTAAGAAACTACAGGTAGTTCGTTTTTTCGATAAAAAACGCAACACCCTAATATACCTTGTCTACAGCGACAAGATAATTGAAGGCTCACCAAAAAACTCTATCTCTACCGTACCAATAATGCCGTGGAAGTAAAATAGATGTGGTATTTTTTACTGTAGTATGTAATGCAGCTAACCCAATAGTGTCATTCCTGCGCAAGCAGAAATCTACATTTTTTGTATACTCGATTTTAGTAGATAGGCGATATTTAATACCAACTTGTGTTTATGCCAGTATTAGTATAGAAGGGGAGACCCTGTCTCCCCTCAGACCTCTCTGCAAGGGGACCAGTCCCCTTGACCCCATTAAAGTTCGATTTTTTTGGATGCAACTTAGTATAATGACCAGTTACAGGATTTAAAATGGATAGTTCAAGCGATATAGTAAAGCAGATATTTAACTACGGACTAAGACAAAATGATATCAGGCAGATTCTAAGTACCTTAAGCACAGAAGGACAGGAAATATTAATTGAAAAAATATCTGGTATCATATCTAGAATAACAGCGATTATTGAAGTCTCCAACCGTGTGTCATCTATCCTGGACCTTGACATGCTCCTTAAGAACCTTATTGAGATAACCACGGATGCACTAGGAACTGACAGAGCCAGCCTGTTTCTCAACGATAACGAGACCGGGGAGCTTTATTCAAGGATTGCCATAGGGGATCTTACAAAAGAGATAAGGTTTCCAAACTCAAAGGGTATAGCTGGTGCGGTATTTTGCACCGGAGAACCCCTCATTATTAACGATGCTTATAGCGACTTGCGCTTTAATCAAGAGATAGACAGACAAACGGGCTATAGAACCAGGAATATAATAACAACACCAATAAAAACAAGACAAGGCAAGTGTATTGGCGTCATGCAGCTCATAAACAAGGAAGACGGTGATTTTAGTACCGATGACCTGACCCTCTTAGATACTATAGCCATTCAGGCCTCTGCTGCCCTTCAAAACGCAAGCCTCTTTACCCAGATACAGAGAGCAAAGGAAGAAGAATCCAAGCTGCTTGAGTTAACCAAGTCTATCTCCACAGAGTTACAACTCAAACCCCTGCTCTTAAAGATCATGGACACTGTAACCTCTATCCTTGAGGCAGACCGCAGCACGCTGTTTTTGTATGCCGAAAAGACCTCTGAGTTGATATCACAGGTTGGCCAGGGGCTTGACGGCAGGGAGATCCGCATACCATGTAACATGGGCATAGCCGGTTCTGTGTTCTCCACAAAAGAGACTGTAAATATCCCTGACGCATATCAGGACACTCGCTTTAATCCTGATGTCGACAAGAAAACAGGCTACAGAACCAAATCCATCCTTTGTATGCCGATTGTTAATAAGGAAGGTAAAACCATCGGTGTTATGCAGGTTCTTAATAGAAGGGGAGGCCCATTTACCATTGTTGATGAGAAACGTCTGAGGGCATTTTCCGCTCAGGCATCTATAGCCATAGAAAACGCCAAGCTCTTTGATGACGTGTTAAACATGAAGAACTACAACGAAAGCATCCTGGAGAGCATGAGTAACGGTGTTATAACCCTTGATGAGGACGGTATCATTGTTAAATGTAACGGCGTCCTGCTGAACATATTAGATGCAAAGTTTGATGAACTCCTAGATAAACCTCTAAAACACATCTGCTCCGGTAAAAACAACTGGGTATTAGAGAGCGTTAACAGGGTTGAGAAAACTGGAGACCAAGATATAAACATGGAAATGGACATCTACACGCTAACGGGTAAAACGGTCTCCGTCAACTTAACGGTGCGTCAGCTCCTAAACGCACACAACGCTAATATAGGAACAATACTTGTCTTTGAGGATATCTCAAAAGAGAAACGCCTTAAAAGTACAATGGCCAGATACATGACGAAGGAGATAGCAGACCGGCTGCTTGAAGAAGGAGTTGACATCCTCGGCGGCCACATGCAGGAGGCCACAGTACTGTTTTCAGACATCAGAAACTTTACAACAATATCAGAGAGACTTGGTGCAGGGCAGACCGTCAGTCTGCTTAACGAGTATTTCACTCTGATGGTCGATATCATCTTTCGCTACGGCGGTATCCTTGACAAGTACATAGGGGATGCCATACTAGCCGTATTTGGTACCCCATTTGTCACCAAACAAGATCCAGACAACTGTGTTAGAGCTGCTATTGAGATGATAGAGGCCCTCAAATGCTATAACGACAAGAGAGTCTCTCACGGCAAGGAAAAAATAGCCATAGGTATCGGCATCAACACAGACGAGGTGCTCTCAGGCAACATAGGTAGCCTCAAGAGGATGGACTATACAGTCATAGGAGACGGCGTAAACCTTGCTTCAAGGCTTGAGGGGGCTAATAAGTTCTACGGCACTAACATACTCATAAGCGAATTTACAAAAAAAAGACTTAATGACAAATATCTTATAAGAGAAATAGACTTGATCAGGGTTAAAGGTAAGCAAAGGCCTGTTTGTATCTACGAGGTTATGGACTATTATAAAAGTCTATTCAGAGAGAGTGAACTCAAGGAGTTGACCGGTGCTTTTGAAAAGGGATTAGAGTTGTATCGCCTAAGAAAATGGGAGATGGCCATTAAGCAATTCACAGGAGCTCTTGCCATAAATAATGAGGACAAGGCTGCTGAGATGTACATCAACAGATGCAATCACTTCCTGAATGAACCGCCAGATGACTCATGGGATGGCGTATGGGTCATGAAATCAAAGTAATGAGAGAAGGGGTAACATATTGAGTAAGAGTCATATTCTATAATCATTGCCTCAACAGTTTCATTTCTGCTTACTCTCCTATAGGTGGACTTTAGCGCATAATTTGGCAATGTCAGAAACCCCTCAAATCATCTATCGAAATAGACTTTTTGAGCAGCTCCTTAAGTTTCTCTAATTTTTCTATGCCTTCAATATTTCTAATACTGTCCATAAGTGCAATACCCTCATCTCCAAACTTGATCTCAAGTATCACTTCGATGCCTTTTATCAACCCTTTACGTTCTCCTTCTATGAGTCCTTCAAGTTTTCCTTCGAGCTTGCCCTCCTTAAAGGAATTCTCTGCAGCATAATCTATAGCGCCTCGCTCATCCTGTAATCTCATCGACCAATAATCGTATATTTCAGTTTCTTCCTTACTCCATGTTACCTTATTTGCTATGCCATAAGCCTCTCTTATCTCCGTAAAGTCAGCACACCTAGGGATCATATGTAATGAGTCTGCATTTTTTATAAAATGCACCCATTTGTCCACTACACTCGCCAACTCCTCCTCAGTCTTTTGGAACTTGGGCAGCTCTATGAAATTAAACTCAAAGTCCTTAAGTTCCTGCTTAAACGTATCAGTATTTAGGAGCAGGTGCCTTGTTATATAGCTATCGCCCTCGAATATGGTAAAGTCCACTATACCTATGTAGATCACCTGATTTAACTTGGGATAGTCCTCGCCCTTCTCCAGCTGACCAACGTATGCCTTGCTTGTATAGTACAAGACACGTTTTTCAAATCCTCTCTTTTTTTGAATCTGTATCTCTACTATAAACGTAACGTTTCTCTTATCTACCGCCCTGATATCCAAGATAGTCTCCTTCAAAATGCCTATCTTTGGCGCCTGATACGGGTTCAATATCGTTATGTCGCCAATCTCCCTATCCCCGCTGAGGTCTAATACCGCATTCAGGAAAGAGATCAGTATCTCCTTCTTGCCCTCGTTGCCAAATATCTTCTTAAAAGCTATGTCGCTTCTGACGTCTACAAACTGCATAGCTTTATTTTACCACACCTCTAACCCCTAATGTTGTTGACTTAAGGCTCCGAAGATGAAAAAAGGGAGGGCAAAGCCCTCCCTCAGACCCACTCGCAAGGGGAACTTGTCCCCTTGCCCTCGTAAATGTCAGGCGTGGTTACTTAAGATGTTACATAGGTGTATATACATATCCCTTTTTTGCTTTTTTTGTTCTTTAAAATACCCCTTTGACTCTTCCTGTCTCTACGTCTACGTCTACCCTCCTGTATGCTGGGTCTGACGATGTGCCAGGCATCAGCTTTATGTCTCCGGCTACGGGGACTACAAAACCGGCCCCTCTATAAATAAGGATGTCCCTTACGAACAGCTTCCAACCCTTGGGCACTCCCTTCTTGTTGGGGTTGTCGGAGATGCTCAGGTGTGTCTTGACCATACAGGTGCCTAATTTGCTTAACTCGGCGTCCGACTCTATATTTTGTGCCTTCTTAAGCGCATCGGCGGAGTACTCAACGCCGTCTGCAGCATAGACCTTTGTGGCAATGTTGTGTATCCTCTCTCTTAACGGCATCTCAAGAGGATAGAGGAACTTGAAGTCGTTTTCCTCATTACAGGCGTCCACTACGGCATCGGCAAGTTCAAGAGCACCCTCACCGCCCTTCTCCCAGTGCTTGGATACGGCTACCCTGGCTCCTGCTGCCTCTACCATACGCTTGACGGCGTTGATTTCGTTGTCCGTATCTGTGTAGAAGGCGTTGATGCAAACAACCGGATTGATGCCTGCGCTCTTAACAGTGTTGATGTGATGGACGAGGTTTACACAGCCTTTTTCAGTCCAATCAACATTTTCACTCTTGTACTCCTCCGGTATGGGTCTGCCTGGAACGGGGATCGGAGCACCGCCATGACACTTAAGCGCCCTCACCGTTGCTACGATAACCGCTGCATGAGGCTTTAAGCCTGAGTATCTGCATTTGAGGTTCCAGAACTTCTCAAACCCGATGTCAGCGCCAAAGCCGCTCTCGGTTACGTTGTAGTCGGCCAGCTTAAGCCCTACCCTGTCGGCTATAATCGAGGATTGGCCAATGGCTATATTGGCAAACGGTCCTGCGTGCACTAAGACTGGCTGTCCCTCTATCGTCTGAAGGAGGTTGGGGTTTAATGCCTCTACCATCCAGGCCGTCATGGCCCCAGCCACCTCTAAGTCCTCTGTGGTGATGGGGGTGCCACGGCGATCGTAGGCAACCACAATCTTGCCCATACGCTCCCTGAAGTCCTTTAGGTCTGTTGCCACAGCGAGTATCGCCATTATCTCTGACGATACGGCTATGTCAAACCGCGACTCCATCATGGCGCCATCCATCTTGCCACCGAGGCCGATGGTCATCTTCCTAAGTGACTGTGCACAGAAGTCTATTATCCATGCCATTTGAACGTTCTTTGGGTCGATGTCTAGGCGTCTGAGATTCCTCTTGGCCAACTGCTCATCGGTATAGTTGTTTTCGTGCTGCATCCTTGCTGTCAACGCAACCATACCGAGGTTGTGGGAATTCATTATGGCGTTGATATCGCCTGTCAGACCTAGTGAAAATGGCGTTAGTGGAATACACTGTGACAGACCTCCACCTGCGGCCGACCCCTTGATGTTCATCGTGGGACCACCGGATGGCTGCCTGATGACTCCTACGACACTCTTCTTACGCTTGCCAAGCCCCTGAACAAGCCCCATAGTCGTAGTGGACTTACCCTCTCCTAAGGGGGTGGGTGTTATGGCAGTGACATCTACGTACTTGCCATCAGGTTTACCTGCTGTGCGGCTCAGTACCTTCTTGAAGTCCACCTTACCTATATAGTGGCCGTGTGGTAAGAGTTCCTCCTTGTCCAGTCCCAGCTCATCGGCAATCTGGTATATCTTCTTCATGTTGGCCGCCGCCGCCTCTGCAATCTCCCAATCGGCGTGTTTTGTTGGATCCAATGGCATTAATTGTTCCTCCTTATATATGAATTATGATTAAGTCTTTTATATAACCAATAAGCCCAGACTTAGGGCAAATCAGCGTTTCAACTATTATCAGACAAATAATATACAATAAATTGCACTATATTAACAATACTAAATTATAGCAGGGGTGCATAAGAAACTTATGGGTCGTCCTGTCATTGCCGTGCTCGACACGGCAATCCACAAGCTAATAGATTCCTGCTTTCGCAGGAATGACATAACCCTACAACGTCACTTCCTGTCTAAGTAGGGTTAATATGTATGCACATGGGCGATATTTTAAGCAGCCACTCCTGACATTTACAGGGTCA
>PEAB01000008.1:25842-71578 GCA_002753395.1 Nitrospirae bacterium MYbinv3
GAAACAAGGGAACAAGTTCCCTTGTGGGAGGGTCTAAGGGAGGGCAAAGCCCTCCTTTTTTCATCTTCACAACCTTAAGTCAACAACATTATCCCTAACCCTCCCACAAGGGGGCCAGTCCCCTTGTGGGAGGGTGTTAAGTTTACTGTCACCACTACTTGTGCAGGACTACCTAAAGTTTATCTATCCTGACTGCGCAGGACTTGTACTCTGGCGTACCAGCGATGGAGTCGCGGTAGCCCGATGTCAATAAGTTTGAAAGGGCATCATCGTAGTGAAAAGCTAAAAACACGTTACCTGCCTGTGACCGCTCAGTTACGTTTACTTTGACATTTATCTGTCCTCGACGTGATGACACCCTGACCATTTCACCGTTAGCTATGTTCAACTTCTTTGCGTCGGCAAGGTTTATCTCTATGAGTTCCTCAGGGGCCAGCTCCATGATACCTCTGACTCGTCTTGTCATAGAACCGTTGTTATAGTGTTCTAATCTCCGGCCTGTGATTAGGACATATGGATACTCTGCATCTGGGATCTCGCCAGAGCCTATGTGTTCCAGTGATACAAACAAAGCCTTTCCACCGGGGCGGTTGAACTGCTGCTCATAAAGCGTAGTGGTGCCAGGATGGTCTTTGGTAGGACATGGCCATTGTATCCCTTGTTTCTCAATCCGCTCGTAGCTTATGCCGCCGTAGTTGGGGGTTAGGCTTGCTATCTCATCCATGATCTGAGATGGATGGGAGTATTTCATCTCGTATCCCATTCTCGTTGAGATCTCTTGGAGAACCTGCCACTCGGCCTTACCGCAAAGGGGTTCAATGGCCTTTCTGATCCTCTGAACCCTGCGCTCGCCGTTTGTAAACGTACCGTCCTTTTCAGCAAAAGAGGCACCGGGCAGAATGACGTCGGCAAAGCGGGTTGTATGGGTGTGAAACAAGTCGCAGACTACGAAGAACTCAAGGGCGTCGAATGCCTTCCATATGTGATTAAGGTTTGCATCGGTCTGGGCCGTATCTGCCCCCATGACAAATAGTCCCTTAAACGTCCCTTCAACGGCCTTATCAAACATCTCCACGGACTTAAGACCAGTCGTAGTTGGAAACGCTACACCCCATGCCCGTTCAAACTTCTCCCTGACCTCGGGTTTTGACACATACTGGTATCCTGTACATACTGCTGGAGAAGGTCCCATGTCAGAGGCGCCCTGGACGTTGTTCTGTCCCCTCAGCGCCATTATGCCCGTTGACGGTCTGCCAAGGTGTCCACATGCAAGGGCAAGGTTGGCTATGGCCATGGCATTTTCAGTACCCGTGCGATGCTCGGTGACCCCAAGACCGTAAAGGATCATGGCCTTGTCAGCCTTGGCATAGAGTCTTGCTGCTTTTTCAAGCCTGTCTATCGAGACACCTGTAATCTTTTCCGTGTATTCTGGTGTGTATTTCTTGACGGCCTCCTTAAGATCATCGAATCCCTCGGTGCGGCTTCCTATAAACTCGTTGTTCTGAAGTCCCTCTTTCAGTATGATGTGGATAAGACCGTTGAGTAGCGCGATGTTTGAACCGGGTTTCAAGTTGAGCCAAACATCGGAGAATTTCACAAGGTCTATCCTTCTGGGGTCGCCTACGATGATCCTGGCGCCGTTTCTAATAGCGTTATTAACGTGAAGCGACACTATGGGGTGTCCTTCAGTGGTATTTGAACCAAAGATAAACAGTACATCTGCATCCTTAATCTGCTCCAAGGAATTACTTGCTGCCCCTGCTCCCAATGAGGTGGCCAGACCGGCCACAGTTGGGGCATGTCAGACACGGGCACAGTTGTCCACATTATTTGTGCCAAGCGCCGCCCGTACCCATTTTGCAAGCAGGTAGTTCTCCTCATTCGTACACCGTGAGGATGAAAACCCGCCTACGGAATCGTTACCGTATTTAGCCTTTAGTTCTGCAAACTTAGATGCTACAAGGTCAAGTGCCTCATCCCACTCTGCCTCTCTGAACACGGCCATTGGGTTTTTCAGCACCTCCGGGGAGGTATCATCAACACCCTCACGGCGTATGAGTGGTTTGGTAAGTCTGTCAGGATGCTGTATAAAGTCGTATCCAAAGCGCCCCTTTACGCAGAGGTTTCCACGGTTGACGGGGGCCTCGTAGTCGGATGTGACCTTGACAATCTTTCCGTTATTGACGTTGAGGTAGAAGTTGCAGCCTGTACCACAGTATGTACAGGTTGTACGCACGCGGTCGACGCTTCCAACCCTGCCCTTGCCCATGGCCTGTTTCTCGGTGAGCGCCGCGTCGGGGCAGGTCGATACACACTGGCCACAGAACACGCATATATCTGGAGTGAGGGGCTTGCTAAAGGCCGTGTCCGGTTTGGAGTAAAACCCCCTGCCGGTCATATCTATCGTGCCCTTCATCACCACGTTCTGACAGATGTTGACGCAGCGGCTGCACAACACACATTTATTGGGATCGTAGGAGATGAATGGATTGTCATCCTTTTTAGGCAGGTTCCACATCTCACCATAGTACTTATCGTATCGGACGCCATACCTGTAGACAAGCTCCTGAAGTGCGCACGAGCCAGCCTTATCGCAGAACATACAGTCGTTGGGGTGATTAGACAACAGCAGCTCCAGCACTGTCTTTCTCAGTCTAGTGATTCTGTCGCTCTCGGTCGTCACCTCCATCCCTTCTCTGATCGGGGTTGTACAAGATGACAGTGGCCGCACCTGCCCTTTGATCTCCACTATACAGAGCCTGCAGCCGCCATAAGCCTCCAAACGCTCGTCGTAACACAGCGTTGGTACATATATACCGTTTTCACGGCATACCTGCAAAACCGTCTTACCGCTTTCAGAGGTTACTGCCTTACCATTTATCGTGAGTGTTATTGTATCTTCCATAATTGCTGTTGTCATGTTATATCTCCTTTATACTTTATGACGTTTCAACGTTTGTCAACCGCGTTGAACTTACACACGTCATAACATGAGTTGCACTTTATACACAGACTCTGGTCAATATAGTGAGTTTTTTTCTTCTCACCAGTAATAGCCTTTACCGGACATACCCTGGCGCACATCGTGCAACCTGTACAGGTTGCCTCGTTGATGGTGTATGTCAGCAGTGCCTTGCATACTCCTGCAGGACAACGCTTCTCTGTGATGTGAGCGACGTACTCGTCTCTAAAATACCTTAGGGTGCTGAGGATGGGGTTTGGTGCTGTCTGACCTAATCCGCACAGGCTTGAGTCTATGACGTCAACTGACAGGTTTTCAAGCAGTTCCAGGTCATTGGCCTTGCCCTTGCCCTCGGTTATACGCGTGAGGATCTCTAAGAGCCTCTTTGTACCCACTCGGCATGGTGTACACTTGCCACAGGATTCGGCCTGTGTAAATTCAAGGAAGTACTTCGCTATGTTGACCATGCAGTCATCCTCATCCATCACGACCATACCGCCAGAGCCCATGATGGAACCAACCTTGGCCAGCGACTCGTAATCCAGATGTGTGTCCAAAAGGCTCTCCGGTATACATCCACCGGATGGCCCGCCGGTTTGTACGGCCTTAAACCGTCTGTCCTTCTCTATACCACCGCCTATGCCATAGATGACATCGCGCAGTGGGATGCCCATTGGCACCTCTATGAGACCGGAGTTCTTTATCTTTCCAGTGAGGGCAAACACCTTTGTCCCCTTGCTCTTTTCTGTCCCAAGGGAGGCAAACCACTCAGCCCCTCGTCTGATTATGTATGTAACATTTGCTAGTGTCTCAACGTTGTTGATGACCGTGGGCTTACCAAACAATCCCTTTTGTGCTGGAAACGGGGGCTTGCTCCTTGGCATACCCCTTTTACCCTCTATGGAGGCTATCAGCGCCGTCTCCTCACCGCAGATAAAGGCCCCGGCTCCAAGCTTGACCTTTATATCAAACTTAACCCCGTTGTCAAAGATGTTGTCCCCAAGGAAGCCCTTTTGGCGCGCCTGTTTTAGTGCCAGTTCCAGTCTCTGTACAGCCAGCGGATACTCCGCCCTTATGTAGACATAGCCCTTGGATGCCCCAATGGCATAGGCTGCTATGATCATCCCCTCTATGACGACGTGTGGGTTACCCTCTACGACGGATCTGTCCATAAAGGCGCCTGGGTCGCCCTCATCGGCGTTACATATGATGTACTTCTGATCGGCCTGTTCATTGGCTCCGAACTCCCATTTAAGACCTGTGGGAAAGCCGGCCCCGCCCCGTCCCCTCAGACCTGACCTCTTTATGGTGTCGATGGTGTCTCCTGGCGATAGTGAGGTCAGTACCTTTCTGGCCGCCTCATAGCCGCCAACCTTTAGGTAGGCCTCTATGTCTTCGGGGTCAATCAGTCCGCACTCTGAGAGAACCACCTTCACCTGTTTGCCTTCAAAGTTGTGGTAGTCTTCACCGGCTGCAAAGTCCTCAACGGGTTGCCCGTCTATGATGTGCTCGTTCACTATGCGGTGGACTCTATCCAGAGTTACCTGTTCATAGGTTGTTTTTACACCGTCTATTGAGACATCCACAAGAACGTCTCTTGCACAGAACCCCCTGCATCCTACCCTGTGGAGATCGCATTGTTTCTTGGAATGCAGTTGTGCCTCTATCCCTACCCCGGCTAATTCGGTAGATAATTTATCCATGACCTCTTGGGCTCCGGCTGCCAGACCCCCCGTGCCCATACACACGCTTATACTGATCTGTCTACTCATTTGTACCCTCTTTCATGGACTTTACCATCCTTAATAAATGGTTTATGTTGGCCTTACCGTGTACCTTTTTGTTGACTATGGCTACGGGGGCAATGCTGCAGGCCCCCACGCAGGCCACCTTTTCGATGGTTATCAAGCCATCAGAGGTGGTGTTATCTGATGTGGTCAGGCCGGTTTCTTGTTGGAGTCTTGCAATCAGTTTCTCCGATCCCTTGACGTGACATGCAGTGCCGCAGCAGAGGGTAAAGATGTTTTTCCCACGCGGTTTCAGGTGAAATTGAGCATAAAAGGTGGCAATCCCATAAAACTTGCTAACAGGGATTTCTAGTGAACGCGATACATATTGGACTGCCTCCTGAGGGATGTAGTTAAACTCATCCTGCAGCTTCTGTAATATGGAGACAAGGTTGCCCTCGTTGTGTAGATAATCGTCTATTATACTATCTAGTTTTTCTGTCATTTTTCCATTTCCTCACTTTTTTCAAGTAGTATATTCTTGGTCTTGAGTCTGTAGGCATCCAGACCTTCTTTTATTTCAGGGTACTTGATAGACAGTATAGATGCGGCCAAGAATGCCCCGTTGGCTGCACCGTTTATAGCAACTGTAGCCACAGGTATCCCCGATGGCATCTGAACTGTTGACAAGAGGGCGTCTATGCCATTTAGTTCCCCTGACTTTATTGGCACTCCGACTACTGGGAGCGTTGTATTAGCGGCTATGGCTCCTGCAAGGTGGGCAGCCATCCCAGCTCCGGCAATGATGACCTCAATCCCTCTATCTCTGGCTGTTTTTGCGTACTCCGCTGTCAACTCTGGCAGTCTGTGTGCAGAACTTACCTTCAACTCGTACCTGATCCCTAGGTCAATTAACACCTCGGTTGCCTTCGACATCACACTCATATCGCTGGCACTGCCCATCACAATCCCTATAACGGCCTTATTTGCCGCAACAGTGCGCTCAAGCCCTTCGTCCATTTACACCTCCAAAACGCAACTGGCATAAGTTTGCAATCTGCAAACAGTCACAAGAAACAAAAAATTTAAACATATTTAGCATAAAAATAGCAAGGGGACGAATTCTGAAGTAGCGATTCTCACTGATAATAAATGTAACTTATTGATATGTAAGTAATATACTATAAAAACACCGCGAAAAATATTTTTCATATACACAGTAAAATCCTTATAAAAAGCCATTCTGCAAATTCAGTGAGAATTGCTGATCCTGAAGTGTAATAAAAAAAATGAGGTAGTCCTGCACAAGTAGTGGTGACAGTAAACTTAACACCCTCCCCTAACCCCTAATGCTGTTGACTTAAAGGATGTAAAGATGCAAAAAAATAGAGAGGGCTTTGCCCTCCCTAGACCCTCCCACAAGGGGATTCGTCCCCTTGACCCCGTAAATGTCAGGCGTGGCTGCTAAAGATGTTACTTGCTATACATCAATAATGCTTAAGTCAACAGCATTACCCCTAACCCCTCCCATCAAGGGAGGGGGATTGAATATCACTACCTCTGCAGGACTACCCAAAAATAGACCTTGTAAGAAAAAACGCTGTTATAAATTTATTTTTATTGATAGTTATGATAAAATACATAATGATCGTTTTAATAATAATTAAGAGCTGAGAGAAAGGGGATTTTAAATTGGCAGGTCACTCTAAATGGGCGCAAATAAAGCGTAAGAAGGCTACTACTGACTCAAAACGCGGTAAGATCTTTTCTAAGATAGTGAAGGAGATTTCGATAGCTGCTAAGATGGGCGGGACAGACCCAGAGGGTAATGCTCGGCTGCGGACGGCTGTTGAAAAGGCAAAAATGGCTAATATGCCAGTAGATAATATCAAACGGGCGATCCAAAAAGGCTCAGGTGATTTGTCGGGACACAACTACGAAGAAATAGTGTATGAGGGATATGGTCCTGGCGGAGTTGCACTACTCATAGATATCCTCACTGATAATCGAAACATGATCGTCGGGGAGATCAGACACATCCTAACCAAACACGGAGGTTCCTTGGGAGAGAGCGGTTGTGTTGCATGGATGTTTAAAAAAACAGGCTATTTACAGGTTGACAAGAAATTGATCAGCGAGGACTCACTCCTCAGTCTTGTGCTCGATACTGGCGTCGATGATGTCAAAAACGATCCAAAAGAAGATACATATGAGATTTTCACACCACTTGAGGGTTTTATACAAGTCAAAGACGTCCTTGAGAAGTCTAAGCTCAAGACCGTATCAGCTGAAATTACCATGCTGCCTAATACCTATATAAGCGTAGACACACCAACGTTGGAGCAGAATATGAAGATCATTGATGTCCTTGAAGACCTTGATGACGTCCAAAATGTCTATGCTAACTTTGAATTGCCAGATGAGATGTAGATATCGGTTTAACTTAAATATGCCGATAAATCTTAAAGCTATATAAAATGACCAATCTTCGTTTATTTTTTAACAAGACTGTAGTTGAAAAGTTTAAAGGGGTGATAGTCCTGTTATCTCTTGCATTACTGCTTGTTCCAGAGCAGCTATGTGGCGGTAAATTAACGCCCGAGGAAGAAATCACTATCACCGTCTACAAACAAAACAGCCCATCGGTAGTAAACATCACAACAACAACGTTAATACAGGATTTCTTTTCTGTATACCCACAAAAAGGCTCAGGCTCAGGTTCAATTATCAGCACAGACGGCTATGTACTAACAAACACACACGTTATTAAGGATGCAACGGAGATAAGCATCACAATGACAGATGGTCAAAAATATCGCGCTAAATTTATAGGCTCTGACCCAGATAACGACATTGCAGTCATAAAAATCATAAGCGATAAGTCAGTATCGTTTAAGGCCGTAGAGCTTGGCAACTCTGACGAACTTCAGGTTGGCCAGCGGGTCTACGCTATTGGTAACCCATTTGGGTTAAACTCAACGCTGACAACAGGGATAATTAGCGCCCTAGGCCGTCCTTTAACTACTGGAGGGGGTAAGGTCATGGAGAATGTTATACAGACCGACACACCTATTAACCCAGGTAACTCTGGCGGCCCGCTAATTGACACGAGTGGAAAGATGATAGGTATAAACAGCGCTATATTTACGCCATCTGGCGGTAGTGTTGGGATCGGTTTTGCCGTGCCCATAAATACCGCAAGAACGCTCATACCGGACCTCATAAAATACGGCAAAATAAGGAGGCCCTGGATTGGTATCGTCGGTGTCCCTCTCTGGGATAAACTTGCAAATGCGCTGGGGCTTTCCGTAAGCAACGGCATACTGGTCTCCAAGGTCATCGCAGCAAGTCCAGCACATAGGGCTGGGATTAAAGGCGGAGTCAGGGCAGTTGAGATCAACGATACGATAATATACCTTGGAGGTGACGTTATACTTGAGGTAAACGACGTAAAGGTATCATCAATGCAGGATATTGCAAAAGCCCTAACAGCCGCAGACAGCAAGACTGTTTCTGTTAAAATTCTAAGAGGTAAACGGAGCTTTAAGGTAAGTTGTGCAGTTGAACTCAGACCTTAAACTTTTATTCTAAGTAAGCGACATTAGTATTTAAGAGAGGCTAAGGATGAAGATACATGCAATAGTATTAGCAGCTGGTCTAGGAAAGAGAATGAAATCGGCAACACCCAAGGTTATCCATAATATCCTAGGTAAGCCTATAATAAGCTATATAGTTGATGCCATTAAAGAAGCTGAGAAAATTGATAAGATAGTCATCGTGATCTCAAAACACACAGAGGCAATACGGCAATTATATGAGAAAAGAGAAACTTTGATGGCATATCAACAAGAGCCTTTAGGTACGGCTGATGCCTTGAAATCCGGTTTGACGTCTATTGTTGAGCCTTTTGACCATCTACTTGTACTGGCTGGCGACGTACCCCTTATAAGACCTGTAACCTTGGAAACACTAATCCAGCAGCATACAAGAAACAACAATGCACTAACACTCATAACCTTCAATGCTTCAGATCCTGCCTCATATGGAAGGATAAAGAGAAATCCCGATAGCACCATCAACAGCATCATCGAGGCAAACGACGCTAACAACGAGGAAATTAAAATTAGCGAGGTAAATAGCGGCATATACGTTTTTAACAAACAAGCCCTGCCATACCTCGATATGATCGAACGTAACACCAAAAAAGACGAGTTCTACTTAACCGACATAGTGTCGCTCTGCAATAGGGCAGGTTTGAGGGTCGAGGGTGTTGTCATGCCTGATGAGGCAGAGTTTGTAGGGATCAATAGCAGATACGAGCTGCTTATGGCACAGAGACTGCTCCAAAGACGTATTGCTGCTAAATGGATGGATGAAGGAGTAACCTTTATGGATATCGAATCCATCCTGATCGGTCCAGATACGCGTATAGGAAGAGATACGATTATCTACCCAAATGTCGTCTTGGAGGGTAAGACAGATATTGGTCAAGGATGCACAATATATCCCAGCGTGATTATTATAGACACGATAATCCAAGATAATGTTATAATTAAACAGTCAACCTTGATTGAAAACTCGAAAGTAGACACTTTGGCAACTATAGGGCCTTTTGCACACCTGAGACCTGGCACACATGTTGGGTCAAAGGCAAAGATAGGTAACTTCGTTGAAATAAAAAACTCCACGGTTGGGGTTAACAGCAAGGTGTCTCATCTGAGCTATATTGGTGATGCCCAAATGGGGGAAGACGTCAATATCGGTGCAGGAACTATAACTTGCAATTATGACGGTAAAAATAAATACAAGACAGTGATTAAAGACAACGTGTTTGTTGGCAGCGGCACGGAGATTGTGGCACCTGTGACCATAAACGAAAACGCCTTTATTGGCGCCGGTTCAACAATCACCGTAGATGTGCCAAAGGGGGCGCTGGCTGTTGCCCGATCGGGTCAGAGAAATCTTGAGAACTGGGCGGGTAGAAAACGCCTAGCACAAAAAGCGAAGGAACAACCTTCCAGTAAAGAATAAAACAGAAGCCATTTGGCTTAAACATGCACTCTTAAACATGAGCTTAACACATGTCATAAACCCTGTTGTAATGGGAAAGGAATCTCAGTATGTGTGGAATAATAGGATACATTGGCAATAACAACGCAATAGAGTTAATCTTAGACGGTTTAAAGAAACTCGAATACAGGGGATATGACTCAGCAGGGATTGCCTTTATTAATGAATCTGCTGCGTTGGAGATTGTACGTTGTAAGGGCAAGATAAGCGATCTGATAAACAAGTTAGGACATGCCTCCATTAAAAGTAATACGGGGATAGGTCATACACGATGGGCTACTCACGGCAGCCCAACTGAAAACAATGCCCACCCCCACAGGGTTGAAAGCATCGCATTGGTACATAACGGGATAATAGAGAATTTCATTGAACTCAAAAAAGATCTGTTGAAAAAAGGGGTTAGATTTAGTTCAGATACGGATACGGAGGTCATTTGCCACCTGATTCATACATACTACCAGGATGGATATCCATTTGATGAG
The DNA here is from genome assembly GCA_002753395.1 of Nitrospirae bacterium MYbinv3. Taxonomy (GTDB): domain Bacteria; phylum Nitrospirota; class Thermodesulfovibrionia; order Thermodesulfovibrionales; family Magnetobacteriaceae; genus Magnetobacterium. Next base: position 36,084 of record PEAB01000008.1, read on the forward strand.
GCCGTATCAACAGCAATCAAACTGATTCGAGGCTCATACGCCATTTGCGTGATCAACGAAAAAGAGCCAGATAGGATAATCTGTGCCAAGAAGGACAGCCCTCTTGTAATAGGTCTTGGTAATGGTGAGTTCTTTGCAACTTCTGATGTGCCGGCTTTTTTAAGCAACACAAGGGACGTGATCTTCATGGAAGACTACGAGCTGGCTATACTTACAAAAGAAGGCGTGATCTTCAACAACTCTAGCGGAGAGGCCATTTACAAAAAACCTACAACAATAACGTGGTCTCCCTCAATGGCAGAAAAAGGCGGCTATAGACACTTCATGCTCAAGGAGATCTACGAACAACCAAGGGCGATAGCTGATACGATTACGGGTAGGGTTAACGTTGAAAAAAATGCAGCTAACCTATATGAATTTGGCTTTGACGAGGATTTAATCACCACCATAAAAAAGATTTATATAACAGCCTGCGGTACATCGTGGCATAGCGCCCTTTGCGGTAAATACATGATAGAGCAACTTTGCCGAATTCCTGTGGAGGTTGATATTGCCTCAGAGTTCAGATATAGACAACCTATTATCGGCAGCAGCGACCTCTTTATCAGCATAACACAATCTGGTGAGACAGCCGACACGCTTGCGGCAATGAGGGAGGCAAAAAAGGCAGGGGCTAAGACCCTGACTATATGCAATGTTGTAGGCAGTACAGCGGCAAGGGAGGCTGACTTTGTCTTTTATACCCACTCAGGGCCAGAGATAGGGGTGGCATCAACCAAGGCGTTTGTTACGCAACTTACCTCCCTGTATCTATTAGCCACGGGGTTAAGTAGTAGAAACCCTGTTGCTCAGGATTGTCAGGGCCTTATTGATGATCTGCTGCGGCTGCCATCGGTGTTAGAAGAGGTTTTGATAAGTGAACCTGAGATTGAGCACATGGCAAGGGTGCTTTCAAAAGCCAGCGGCTTTTTGTTTTTGGCCAGGGGCATACTGTACCCTATAGCACTAGAAGGTGCTCTAAAACTAAAAGAGATATCCTACATACATGCCGAGGGCTACCCAGCCGGGGAGATGAAACATGGACCTATTGCCCTTATCGATGAGAACCTGCCAGTAGTTATTTTGATCTCAAAAGGCATGTTGTATGAAAAAATCATATCAAATATAGAAGAGGTAAAATCTCGGGGCGGTAAAACTGTAGTAATCTCAAATAGCGATGAACCTGCAGTGAGAGAATTGTCTGACCTGTTTCTTTGGGTACCCTCCTTAAACAACTTTCTAAATACGGTGATAATGACCGTACCTCTGCAGTTGTTGGCCTACCACATTGCAGTGATAAAGGGATGCGACGTTGACCAGCCAAGGAATCTCGCAAAAAGCGTTACCGTAGAATGAAGGCTTGTGATGTACTTTAAACCTTGTAATTTATGGACATATCGAGTTAAGGAGTTGAGTAATGCCTGAACATCTTTTATTAGACAGTCTAAATCAACAACAAAGGGTTGCTCTAGAAAACATCGATGCCCCTGTACTGGTTTTGGCCGGTGCTGGCAGCGGTAAGACACAGTTGGTTACTTATAAGTATGCTTACCTCTATTCATCGGACAAGAAGAAATACGGTACAATAATGGCAGTAACTTTTAATAACAAGGCCGCCATCGAGATGAAAGAAAGAATAACGTATTTGCTCTCAGAAGACCTTAACAACACCTGGATTGGCACGTTTTACACCCTTTGTAACAGGATACTAAGACAGGAGAACAACCTTATAGGTCTTAAAGGTGATTATGTTATATATGACGTTGACGACCAGTGCAGGCTCATCAGACACATACTCAACGACATGAAGATCTACGAGGCACTGTACAGAGGGATTGCATCTAAGATTAATTGCTTCAAATCCACGCTGTTATCGCCTGATGACCTAATATCCAGCTCTAATAACTTTGACTTTGATGAGAAACTGCTTAAGGTCTACGTCAGGTATCAAGACGAGATGAAACGGTCAAACGCCCTTGACTTTGACGATCTAATCATATACACAATAAACCTCTTTCTACAGCATCCACAGGTACTACAACGATACCAGGAACAGTTGTCTTACATCTTAGTGGACGAATTTCAGGATACCAGTTTTGCTCAGTACCATTTTCTTAAACTATTAGGATGTGCCAAACGAACCATACTCGTCGCCGGTGATGATGATCAGAGCATTTATAAGATGAGAGGGGCTGAAAATGAAAACGTATTGAATAGGTTTGAAACAGACTTTCCTTCCACCAAGATAATAAATCTAAAACAAAACTACAGAAGCACTGAAAACATCCTCAGGGTCTCACACAGCGTTATCTCTCAAAATAAATGCAGAACCCCAAAAGAGTTATGGACAAACAGGGGAATCGGTGAAAAGGTATGTCATTACTGGTTTATGACTGAAGAAGAAGAGGCCAAGTACGTTGCAAAAAACATAAAAGACCTGTACCTTAAGGGCAGCTATTCCTATGATGACATAGCAATACTATACAGGGTAAACCTTCAATCAAGAGTCATTGAAGAGGCGTTAAAAAACGAAAGGATACCATTTAAAATAATTGGTTCTGCCTGCTTTTATCAAAAAAAGGAGATAAAAGACTTAGTTGCCTATCTAAAGCTTATCGTAAACAAAGACGATAACGTCAGTCTCAGAAGGATAATAAATCAACCACCAAGAGGGATTGGTATAAACACACTTATTAAGGTAGAAAATGAGGCAAAACGGGAAGGCATAAGCTTATACAAAACTATCCAACAGATGACTCAATCAAAGGGCTTAACGGGAGCTGTTAAGGAAAAGCTCAATGGTCTGATAATTTCATTAGAAGAAATCTCTAGTCATGAGATAAACACCTTGACTGACGCCATTAAGCTGATAGGAAGTTACATAGGTTACATAGAGACACTGGATGAATGTAGTTTAAATAACATCTCAGAGCTTATGTACTCACACGGCAAGACCCCACTGGACGTTTTTTTAGACACCGTCTCCCTCACGACATTAAATGATGACTTGGTAACCAGAGGCTACGTGTCACTTACCAACCTGCATAACGTAAAGGGGCTTGAGTTTGCAGTAGTGTTTATAACGGGTCTTGAGGATGGCCTGTTACCGTATTTTAAGGCGATCGATACGAGCGAGGATCTGAATGAGGAACGGCGGCTGTTTTACATGGGTATGACAAGGGCAAAGGACATTCTTTTTATGACAGGAGCCAAGAAGCGCCGTCTGTACGCAAAATTTCAAGACCAGGAACCCTCAAGGTTTCTTAAAGACATCCCCAAGGACTGCTGCTTTTGGGTAGAGAAAAAGGCCGTGCCACCAAGTCCCACATCAAAGCTACAGATTGATAAAACCATCCCTATGGAGTTACCATACAACACTGGCTGCCGCGTTAAGCATCCCAAGTGGGGAATAGGGGTTATACGAGACTGCTATGGCGAGGAAAACGACATCAAGGTAACGGTTAACTTCCCCAACGTTGGCATCAAACGGCTTGCCCTTAAATATGCCAACCTAGAACGCATATAAATTGACTCTTATAGAATGAAACAAGGAGCTTCCCATGAGTATATCACATAAAGACGTACAACACATATCCGCCCTCTCACGGCTAAAATTGACAGAAGATGAGAAAGACCTCTTTGGCAGTCAACTCAACGACATCCTCTTATACGTGAATCAGCTTAACGAGCTTGACACAACAGACGTTCCCCCAACCTCTCATGTAGTGCCATTAAAAAACGTCGTCCGACCTGATTCCACACAACCATCACTAGCATTAGACGACGCCCTCTCAAATGCCCCAGATCGGGCCGGCAACTTCTATAGGGTTCCAAAGATTATAGAATAAACGGTAGTCCTGCAAAGGTAGTGATATTCAATACCACTCCATTGATGGGAAGAGGTTAGGTTGGGAGGGTGTTAACGTTACGGTTACCACTACCTGTGCAGGGCTACCTTATTTTCTACTTGCTGCTTGAGGCGTGTGGAACCTTGGAGCGGACGACGGGATTCGAACCCGCGGCCTAAAGCTTGGGAAGCTTTCACTCTACCACTGAGTTACGTCCGCATACTAAGATTGTGTAGTATACCGAATGTCATAAAAAAAAACAACACTTTTTTATAGGGTGGTACATAAGAAAATCATGGTACTCTTAACTACGAAAATCTCTAAGCCATTATTAAGTCTAAAAATTATCAAATCCTCTAAATAAGGCAACCACTCGACTTTAAAGTAAGCCATCAGCTTTTAAACGCTTGCTCACTTCTTCCATAGGAATGGTTGGCTCGTCTTTCCTTTGAGTTATAACAGCAATACATCTAAATCATCTAAAAGCTCCTCGTATTCTTCTCTTGACATAATAACGGTTCCTTTTCATTTCAAGTGGGTAATCCAATCTTTGTATAATCCAGCTTACCTGCATGCTTGTAGATAATAGTCTTTATGTTTTTGAAAGTTTTATAACCCCTTGCTTTAGCTGTCTGTACTAGACTATTAAGCCCTTCTAATATTCCGTTGTTTATTCTACTTTCATACCATCTTGTTACCCCTGACCAATGACTCTTTATTGTTTTGGCTGCTTCATATATCGGCCTCAAGCGACTATGAGTTGCCTAAAAATAAGTACCTGACCATAATTAATTATATACAAGAAATGGGAAAGAAGGTAGGGCTTTACCTACTGACGCAGGGGTTCGCAACCTCCTTCCTCAGACCCACCCACAAGGGGGCCAGACCCCTTGACCCCCATGGATGCTCACTCTAAATCTTAATAAATATATTTATGTCCATCTATTAATTTATATCCATGACTTCACAGAGTTGTATACTATATCATAAAACTCATAAAAAGGTATCTATAGACATATGGTAATTTAGAGTTTAAGCTGGCGTATAAGAAAAACCCCCGAATTTCTTATGCACCCTCCCCTTCTTAATCCTTGCCTTTGTTACACAGAAATATGTTATACTCGTACATGGATGACATGATGGGTAAGGTGATATCAATCAACATAAGTGAAAAGAAGGGGCAGAGGAAAAAGCCTCTTAAAAAGGCCCTCCTATTGGAAAACTTTGGCATCGAGGGAGATGCCCATGCCTCCGGTGAATGGCACAGGCAGGTCAGCCTCCTTGCCTTGGAAAGCATCAAGAGGATGCAGGAGATGGGCCTTGATGTCACATGTGGTGACTTTGCTGAAAATATAACAACCGAAGGTATCGAACTAAAGACACTCCCCATCGGGACAACGATGAGCCTTGGAGACTCCATAGAGGTAGAGGTGACTCAGATTGGTAAGGAGTGCCACAGCAAGTGCGAGATATTTTACCAGGCCGGACACTGCGTTATGCCAGAGGAAGGTATATTCATCAAGGTTCTAAAGGGCGGAACGCTTATGCCCGGTGATATAATAAAGGTTCATGGACTCAAATAAAATAACTGCTGCGGTTGTCACAGTCAGCGACAAGGGCGCTATCGGACAGAGGGTTGATGAGAGCGGTCCAGCAGCAGGCGAACTCCTTAAGGAGATCGATTGTCAGGTACTGCACTACGAAATCGTACCCGACGAAAGGCATATAATAAAACAAAGGCTGATAGAGCTTTCTGAAAAAGTAGACCTGATTATAACCAGCGGAGGCACGGGTCTAGCCCCCAGAGACGTAACCCCAGAGGCCACCCTTGACATAATCGACAGAGAGATTCCAGGGATCGGGGAGTATATGAGGGCTGAGGGGATGAGGTTTACCAAGCGATCTATGCTCTCCCGTGGAGTGGCCGGTGTACGTGGCAAGACCTTGATAATCAACCTGCCAGGCTCCCCAAAGGCCGTGAAGGAAAACCTTAGGGTTGTCTTAGACGTGATTGCCCACGCTGTCGAGAAAATAAAGGGCAGCACAGTTGATTGTGCCAGAGATGATAACCATAGTTGACGCCTCATGACAACCGAGATGTCATACCCGCTTGCATTCTTGGGCGGTGTGCTTTCGTTTGTATCACCGTGTGTACTGCCTCTATTTCCAAGTTACCTTTCCTTCATAACCGGTCTTACCTTTGAGACTCTTACAGGTAGTGACAATAACAATGCTGCATCGGTTAAGAGGCGTGTACTTGTTATAACTGCGGTCAATTCGCTGGCGTTTGTTGCTGGCTTTACGTCGGTATTTATGGCATTAGGCGCTTCGTCGTCACTGGTGGGCAGCTTCTTTTTGCAATATCAGAAGTGGATAAGGATAATTGGCGGGGTCGTCGTTGTCTTATTTGGGTTGTTTATAGCTGGTGTCTTTAAGATGGATTTCCTGCTCAAAGAGAAGAAGCTGCATCTACAGAATAAGCCAGCCAGTCTGCTGGGGACTTTTTTCGTAGGGATGGCTTTCTCTGCCGGATGGACGCCATGCATAGGCCCAATACTAGGTACCATCCTGCTTTACTCGGCAAACATCCACACAACCGATCCATCCGTCTCGGCGGCATATGGCCTAAAGCTGCTGGCCGTGTATTCCATCGGCTTAGGGATACCGTTCATAGCTTCTGCCCTGGCCTTAAACACCTTTTTGTCGTTTTCCAAGAAGCTCCTGCTACACATGCCCGTCATAATGAAGGTAAGCGGCGCTGTCTTGATAATATTTGGCTTGCTGCTCCTAACTGATAACTTCAAGGTGCTCTCGTCTCTATTACCTGACCTTGGTATTAAACTGTAGGGAGAGACTAAGAAGCTCACCACAGAACTATCCGCAAGGGTATCAGTTCCATTTAATGCCGGTGGTTGGGAGTATAAGAAACTTCTGAGTTTTTAGAGATAGAAGTGAGGGCTTTGCCTACTAACGCAGGGTTCGCAACCCCCTCCCTCAAACCTGCCCACAAGGGAACTCGTCCCCTTGACCCCGTAAATAACCTTAACTCCCCATGTTTTTCTTATGCACTCGGTGCTTGGTGCCCCCTTGACTCCATAGGTTTTATTTGGTAGTATACAGATAAAATTAATTGAAAAAACAAGATATTTGAATAGGCAAAAATGGATAATAACAATGAAAAACAGACTGAGACAAAAACAATAGTTTATTTTGATATTGTAGGTTATACAAAAAAAGATTATAAGGAACAGGTACGCTGTGTTGAAAGACTTCAAGAGATCATAAGAAATATTATTGCAGGCAATAAAGTCGTAACCGTAGTTGAGGCTGGTGATGCATTTGCTTTAGACTTTGCAAACGCCGAGGATGCGATAAAGTTTGCGATACAGTTGAACAAAGAGGTGAATAAAAAGGCGGACGAATATGAGGTGAGTTTCTCCATTAGAACCGGGATTTATACAGGACAAATAACAAAAATGAAGACAATAAACGACACTTATAATTTTTTTGGTATAGGAATAGATTTTGCTCAACGACTGGCCAGTTGTTGTGAAGCTAACCAGATATTAGTGTCCAGTAATGTATGTGTTTCAGCAAATTTCACAAGTGAAATAAAAAATTTTTTTACATCAGAAAATGAATGTGAATATACGGTAAAACATTCAGAGAAAATTAAAGCTTATAACTTGTATTCTGAGGAAGAAGTATTTGGTATCCAAAACTTACTATTAAAACAGGGTGCATCAGATTCTTCTTTAGTAATAATCATAGGCGATAGGAGAGAGAATCCTCCAAGTACCATCGGAGATCTTTTTATTTTGTCGCCGAGTATAGATGATCTAAGTCATGTTTTTCAGATGAATTGGCCACCAAACTCAGTGCTTAGAGGAGATAAACTTGTATGTTGGAATTTAGATAGTTCAAGGGAAATAAATGATAATCACATATTCGTCGTAGGATCTCCTAAAGTTAATATAGCAGCTTTTAAAATTAATGAAAATTCAATCTTTAACTTTGCTATAGATGATAATGACAAAAAAGAGATAGAAACTTTTCAGAGTAGATTTTCTACAAAGGAAGCTAATGATAAAAGCTTTTTAGAATGGGTAAACAGTGAAGAAGGAAAAAAATTAATTGATAAAGATCCTAATAACTTGCAGGTTGTGTGTATTAATGATACTTTTAACGAAGGGAAGAGAATTTATGCAAATAAGCATAGAAATGTAACGTATGGTTTGATTTCATTCGCATCGCACCTAAATAATAATAATAAGTCTAAATTAAGTGTATTTATTGCAGGAATAGATCTAACTGCAACCTTAACCATTACACGCGAATTTTTTAAGATAAATTTTTCTGACCATATGTTTGGTGGAATTATCAAAGTAAATTATTCGACTAGTGATCGTCACAAACCCCATGAATTACCACATCATGGATATTTAGATAGTGGAAGTGACTACTGGTATACTGCCAAGTATGATGAGAAAGCAATAAGGGAAGCAAAAAAGGGAAACACAAGAATAGGTGAGCTTATAGATTATCTTATACGAAATAAATTCACATTTGAAAACTTTCAATCTTTTATAGGTAAATACCAGTGAAGAGTATCTTTTTTATATTTCATGGTAATAATGCTTTTAAATTTTCAGGATTCCTGCTTATACAGGAATGACATACTTGGAAAACACCGATTACTGTCATTCCCACGAAAGTGGGAATCTATGTCTTGAAACCATAAGAAAAAAATTACCATGTTTTTTTAAGAGGATACAGTGAAGATATCAGTTATCTCTGATATAATGATTAACTATAAGATTGATAGAGATAATGCTCTACCAATAGATTGTTTGCAAAAGGAATATGGTGGTACATTGTTTAATATCTCTATCGCTTGCAAAGAGTTTTTCGATGAAGTAATAGCGATTGGAATAGTAGGGGAAGACGATTATGAAGCAGTATATAAAAAATTTATAGACAATAAAGTTGTACCGTGTTTATTTACAGATAAGTCCGATGATACAGGAGCCTGTATTATGCTTTACAAGAACGACGTTAGGGAGAACATCTTTTCATTTAGAAAAATAAATCTTCAACTAGATTATGATAAGATTGATATTAAGAAAGTATTGGATTCGTCGTTTGTTTTTTTTACTGGCTGGTCTTTTCTACCATCTTCACTAACCTCCAATAGCTGTATCAGACTAATGAAAATTGCAAAAGTCAATGGAATACCTATAATCTTTGACATTCTTCCGCATAGGCTAAGACCATCAGAAATTACAGAAGAGTATAGAAATGCCTTGCTTATGGCTGATATACTAATAGCTGAAAGTGATACATATGAAAGAATATTTAATAATTATAACAGTGTACACATAACCAATAATGCTAAACTATATCTTCTTTTTGATTGGGTTAAATCTTTTAAGGTTATTGATAATTGTCATAATTTACTGTACAGTGGTTTAACAAATTACTCTCATAAATCTGAACCATATCACTTAGATCGCGTAGCTATTGAGAACATTATAAGATTTTACAATAAAAGTTACCTCCAAAATCCTACTTTAGTTACAATAAGACAACAGATATCTCTTGTGAATTCTTGACAAACTATAGACTCTAACCTTAATTGATGTTTATAATGCTAATTTGCATCCAAAGAGGTATATTATGTTTCAGAATGTAAGATGTTGTATTGCACTGGGGTCAAGGGGACTGGTCCCATTGTGGGTGGGTCTGAGGGAGGGGGTTGCGAACCCCTGCGACAGTAGGCAAAGCCCTCCCTTCTTTCCCTTTTCTTGTATATAATTAATTATGGTCAGCTACTTACATGTAATTAAGAAGATTCTTGTCCTAATTTCAGTTCTTTTGGGGATAACCTTTCTCGTCTTTTCGCTGATCAAGGCACTGCCGGGGAACCCCGTGGCCGGACTGGTGGGACAACGCGCAGACCCTGAGGATATTAAACGCATTGGCATCGCCCTTGGAGTCGATAAACCGTTTCTGATACAATACACAGGCTTTATCAGGCTCGTGCTCAGGGGTGAGCTTGGCCGATCGTACTACTCAAACAGGGACGTTCTAGGAGAAATTGCCCACAAACTGCCAAACACGATACGTCTGGCTACAGCGGCAATGGCCCTGGGACTGACAATCGGACTGGTGTTTGGTTTTGTGGCAGGTCTCAAGAACGGCAGCAATATTGACAAACTGTTTTCGATGTTATCACTGGTTGGTTTAAGCATACCGGTGTTTTGGAGCGGGCTCTTGCTAATGGTGCTGTTGAGTCTGAATCTTCAGCTCCTGCCGCCTAGCGGCACCGGAGGGTTGAGGTACATAATCCTGCCGGCCATTACCCTTTCACTTCCAGCCTCTGCTACAATAGCACGGGTCGTCAGGACATCGGTGGTTGATACCCTACAACAACCGTTTATCAGGTTTCTTAAGGCCAAAGGGCTGAGGCATCAGAGGATTGTCGCTATCCACGTGCTCAAGAATATCCTCATCCCCCTCATCACAATCGTCGGTCTGGATTTTGGGAGCTTCCTAAACGGCTCCGTCCTAACCGAGACGATCTTTGGATGGGACGGGCTAGGCAGATACACGGTGGAAGGGATCTTTAAGCGGGATTATCCAGTAGTCATGGGATGTATATTGACGGGGAGTTTTGTGTTTGTCCTTATCAACACCCTGGTGGATATCGCTTACCACTTTGTGGATCCGAGGTTAAGGCGTACTTAGACGCAGATGATAAAGATGCTACCAGTTGTAGTCCTGTCCTTAATACTCCTGATGGTTGTTTTTGCCCCATTTATTACACGATACGACCCACTCCGCATCGACTTAGACAACGTCAGGGCAACGCCTTCCCTTGAACACCCATTTGGCACTGACGCTAAAGGCAGGGACATATTTTCGAGGGTACTGTATGGCGGCAGGGTCTCTTTAGGTGTCTCCTTTATAGCCTCCATGTTGTCATTCGTTATAGGTTTTTCTGTGGGCTTAGTGGCTGGGTGGTACCGGCAATGGTTAGACACGGTGCTCATGGCCCTAGTCGACCTGACGCTGGCATTTCCCTCGCTCCTTCTGTCGATAGGGATTTCAATCCTCATGCCCCCTAACTCATACAGTACGGTGATTGCTATATCGGTTGTTGGCTGGGCCGCCTTTGCTCGATTGATAAGAGGGCAGGCGCTGTTGATCAAAAATATGGTCTACATAGACGCAGCAAAGGCGTTAGGGATGGGCGATCTAAGGATACTAACTTTTCATGTATTTCCACAGTGTTTTTCATTAGGCGCTGTGATGATGGGACTAAAGTTTGGCAGCTACATATTAACTGAGGCCTCGCTGAGTTTTCTTGGACTTGGCACCCAGCCTCCAGTTCCAAGCTGGGGGAATATGATCAATGAATACCGTACATACATACTCTCTGAGCCTTGGATGGTGGTCGCACCAGGGATTGCTATAGCGTTTAGCGTGTTTTGCTTTAATTTAATCGGGGATGGTTATGATAAAAAGCACTAGATATTTATTAACGTGTATAGGAGCTACTCCTCCCTCATTTTTTCTTCTTCCTCTTGTTCCATCTTGCAATCGATACATAGTGTAGTTACAGGGCGGGCATTTAATCTTTTAAATTCTATCTCCGTCCCACAACTCTCACACAGACCATAAGTGCCCTTTTCTATTTTTTCAAGAGCCTTTTCTATCTTCTTAAGGAGTTTTTGTTCCCTTCCCCTTAGTCTAAAGACATAGTTCCTATCTATCTCTGCACTTGCCTGATCCCCCAAATCTGGAAAGGATGTAGTATCGGGTATGGACGTTAACGTGGCCTCCGCCTCCGTAAGCAACTGCTGCTTGAGCGTGTGCAGTTTCACCCTGATAGTCTGTATGTCTTCCTGCCTTGTATTCAACAGCGGTTTGCTCTCTGTATACAGCTCTCTATTATGATATTCTTCCATAAGTCATTACAACCATTTCAAAGGTATTTATATCTCCATTCTTTCCTAATGTTTATTATATATTATCATAAAAGCTCTTTTTGAGTCAAGAAATAATTGTTTGAAGTGTAATCAAAAAATGAGGAGTGGAGTAAAATATAAGTAGATACAAATAAATAAAGGGAGGTAATAAGCAGATGCTAGAACATTATATAAAGATACTAGAGTTAAACAATATAAGCAGGTGCTTAGCAAAGGTTATAATGAACATAGCGTATGGATTATTATTGTGTAAGAAACCGATAATGAGACAGATCGCTTTATACTTGCCTGTGGAAGGTCAAAAACAATCGAGAGTGAATAGGGTCTAGAGATTTTTTCATAAGATGCACATAAGTCAGAAAGACTTTTCCAGGGCATTTATAGAGACGATACCAAAGATAGTAAGGAATAGGTACGTAATAATGGTTCTTCCACAAAGTGAGTGGGTAATAGTATAATATGGGTAAAACAGATATAGTCGCTTAAAACCGATATATGAAGCAGCCAAAACAATAAAAAGACATTGGTCAGGAGTAACAAGATGGTATGAAAGTAGAATCAATAATGGAATATTAGAGGGACTTAATAGTTTAGTGCAAGCAGCTAAAGCAAAAGCAAGGGGCTATAGAACATTTAAAAACCTAAAGGTTATTATCTACATGCTCACTGGTAAGCTGGATTATACTAAGGTTGGGCTACCCACTTGAAGTTAGAAAGAACCATGAATTTCTTATGCACCCGTTCTTATGTTCTTATGGGCGCATATAAAACTTATGGGTACAAAAACATACTTTAATGGGGTCAAGGGGACTGGTCCCCTTGCGGAGGGGTCTGAGTGGAGGGGTTGCGAACCCCTGCGACAGTGGGCAAAGCCTCCCCTTCTTTGTTCTACAAACCCATGAAATTCTTATTCACCCGTTCTTCCTTTCCTCAAACCCCTTGACAAGTGTCTCGGAGGCAATGCTAACATAATTTATTATGTGGAGATTATATCTATGGATACTTTAACAGATAAAGACATGCTTGCAGCTCGTGCTCTCTATGAGGTTGATTTTTATCAATGGGCGTTTCATAATGCCGATCTGTTGCGGCAGGGTAGATTCGCAGAAATAGACCTGGAAAATATAGTAGAGGAGCTGGAGGATATGGCCAGGAGCAGTAAAAAAGAGCTATTTAGCCGATTAAAGGTGCTAATAATGCACCTGCTAAAATGGCAGTACCAACCAAGACTGCGTGGTAGAAGTTGGAGCGCAACAATAGGTAATCAAAGAACAGAGATTGAGTATCTACTTGAGAACAGTCCAAGCCTAAGAAATAAAATAGAAACCATTATAGATAAAGGATTTATAGCAGCTAAACGAACATTTGAAGATGAGACAGGAATTAGCGCCAATGAATTACCTGAGACCTGCCCTTATACGTTCGAGCAATTAATGGATTACAGTTTCCGCCCCGAATAGTCCGGTTCATAAAAATCTTCCCCGGCCCCTTGACAAGTGTCTAATCGCTATGATACGCTTTTTTATGGGGAGTATATATTTATTTGAGGCAGGGAGTATAGAGCGCATGGCTGGCATTGTCCTTGCTCATACATATAACCCTTTAATAGCTTATTTTACCGTACCAATATACCTCATCGCTGTTTTTCTGTCGTTCTTACCGCAATCCACAAAAGGTGAATATTGCATGGTTATCGCTTATGGTTGTTTGCTCAGTTGCGCTCTCTAAGGTCGCTGGGGTTGATTTTAGCCGTTTTGTGCAATCAGTTAATAGAATAGGCCGATCTTACCGGTCGTGCAGGGGACAAAAAGTTAAGACGTAATTTGAGGAGGATGTATGTTTAGAGGAAGTAATGACCGAAAAGAGAGGAGGTCTTTCCTGTATTACAGAAAGTGAGTGTAAGGGCGCTGCTTACCCTGATGCTGGCTGCCGTGATTGGAATCGTGTGTCTTGGCAGCTTTGCTGCTAACGCCTTTGCGGAAGACTATGTCTTTATAGGCAAGTGGGGGAGTTATGGCAGCGGTGATGGTCAATTAGATCGGCCATACGGGGTCGCTGTTGATGCCTCTGGATATGTCTATGTTGCCGATATGAATAACAACCGTATTCAGAAGTTTAGTTCAAGTGGTGCTTTTATAGCCAAATGGGGGAGCCAAGGCAACGCTGATGGTCAATTCAATGGACCATACGGGGTCGCTGTTGATGCCTCTGGATATGTCTATGTTGCCGATATGAATAACAACCGTATTCAGAAGTTTAGTTCAAGTGGTGCTTTTATAGCCAAATGGGGGAGTCAAGGCAACGGCGATGGTCAATTCAATGGGCCATACGGGGTTGCTGTTGATACCTCTGGAAACATCTATGTTACCGATTGGAAAAACAACCGCATCCAGAAGTTTAGCTCAAGTGGTGCTTTTATAACCAAGTGGGGGAGTTATGGTAGCGGTGATGGTCAATTCAATGGGCCATACGGGGTCGTTGTAGATACCTCCGGAAACGTCTATGTTGTCGATCTTTATAACAACCGCATCCAGAAATTTAACTCAAGTGGTGCCTTTATAGCCAAATGGGGTAGCCAAGGCAACGCTGATAGCCAATTCAATAATCCAATAGAAGCAGCTGTTGATGTCTCTGGAAACGTCTATGTTACCGATTGGAATAACAACCGCATCCAGAAATTTAACTCAAATGGTACATTTACAACCAAGTGGGGTAGTCTTGGTAACGGTGATGGTCAATTCAAGTACCCAGTAGGGGTCGCTGTTGATGCCACTGGAAACGTCTATGTTGTCGATTACGGTAACTACCGCGTCCAGAAGTTTGCAAAGGATGGAGGGGGGTCTAAAATAGTTAACCCTGGCAATAACCACACCTATCAAAGAATTGATAAACAAATGACATGGCCTGACGCTAAGGTTTATTGTGAAAATTTGGGCGGATATTTAGCAACCGTAACCTCAGATAGTGAGAACAAATTTCTGATCGATAAGTTGTTACCTGCAGATTTTTTTGATAGTACGAATAATTCTTGTTGGCTTGGGGCAACCGATGTAGAGACTGAAGGCACTTGGAAATGGGTAACTGGTGAAAAATGGGATTTTACATCGTGGGCTTTCGGTGAGCCTAATAATGAAGGAGGTAATGAAAATTGTCTACTTTATTATAGTAAATACGGCCATATATATAATTTGTGGAATGATGGTAGCTGTTCAAACGCCCACCTACTAATTTGCGAATGGAATCCAACACCCACCCAAGTGAAGCTTACGGTGACAAAACAGGGAACTGCCTTTGACACAGTTACCACCTCGACTGGTCTTATAAGCTGGAACGACAATACCGTCGTTGCCTCCTATGGCAGCGGGGGGTGTACTGGACCTGGCTGCACGTTAACGCAAACAGGTACAGCATACTATAACAGCGGAGCCAACGTTACACTAACGGCAACGGAAGTCTCAGGTTCAAAATTCACTGGCTGGGGTGGGGACTGTACCACTGCCTCGGTGAATCCAACCTGCACGTTAGAAAGGATGTCGGCGAACAAGAACATAACGGCGACGTTTACGGCTTCATTGCAACCTTCACCACAGATAGTTGGCACGGTGCATTCCAAATTGACCCCACAAAGCGAATGGACTCCAAGCAAAGCAACGGTAACATTAAAAAGTGTTGATGGAACTTCATCACAGTCTTATACTACGAAAGACGATGGATATTACACCTTCAATGGCCTATCTACAGGTACTTATAATATTTTAGCACGTTCCAATGAAAAAAGTGCTATGGAAACTGTAACAATTAACCCCACAACTGGTATGGGTAGTACCATTTATACTAACACCATACAAACACGGGATTTAAGAATGACAAATAATGCTAAACCGTTAATCTATGTGCCTGGTGTAATGGGTACAAGTGATATGGATTCACAGGTGTTCGGTTGGTCTGTAAACACACTAAAAGTCAAACTTCCCCCGGACTTATGTACCTCTACCGATAACCTACAAGTATTTGATCCAGTCGTACGGATTGAACTGGCATACTTAGTTGATCCATTTTATTGTATAGCGACAGAGTTAGTCGGGACTAAGACATATTGTAGAGTCAAACCAGTAGATTTTGAAAAATTCAAAGAATTCTTTGAGAATAATGGATTTAAGGTTTACCTAGCTAAATACGATTGGCGACTTTCCTTGGATGATACAAAAAGTTGCCCAGGTGGTAAAAAACCGTGGGAGAATTACCTTAAACCAGTGATTGATAACGCTAAGAAAGAAACAGGCTATCAAAAGGTATATGTTGTTGGTCATAGCATGGGTGGTCTTCTAACACGAACATACATTCAAGACAGTCAGTATAGTAACCGTAACGATATTGAAAAGTTTGTGATGTTTGGAACCCCTAATGAAGGTTCGGCAAACGCTTATTATTCATGGGAAGGTGGGGACCCACTGAGCGCAGACATCTTAACTAAATTTACCCTTCCAGATAGAGTAAAACTGAAATTTACTAATATGTATTACGACTCAACGATAGCTAATTGTGATAGTATGTCAAAATCGTGTAAGACCTACAGCGAAAGAAAGAAATTTATCAGAGAGAATATTAAGGGGCTTGGAAATTTATTTCCGACTTACCCATTTTTAGAGGTATGGAAAGATAATGTGAATGAACCACCTGTTACACCAGTGCCTACTAATTCCCCAGCCTATAACATTTTCTTGAATAAGCTTAATGGTGACACTAATAAAAGCAGAATGAAAGCTAATTGCAGCTCAGACAATGTTTGTGTTCCAACAAAATTATTCATGACAAACGATCAAGAAACCATAAATTATATACGTGTTAAACTTGGTTATCTCGGTTGTGTGGATTATGAGGATGGATGTCCAACATCTATTATACAAACAGATGGTACTGAGCCTGGTACTGTATTACCCCATATCGTTAAGATTTTCCCAGAAACAGCAACGATATATAATGGTGACGGCACAGTAGTTCCTGACAGAGCAAAAGAGACTTTTAATGATATTAACGGTAAGCCGTCTATTGATTATGAAGAGGGCAGCTTTACTTCACATGGCACAATGCCTTCATCTGAACTCCTGCAAAAGAAGATTCTTACCTATTTAAACCCAAATAGCAATGCTTCTTCTATGCAGTCAGTAACAAAATACTCTAAAAGGGACACAGCGCCTACGACAACGCTTAGTTTTTATCTAACAGGTGGTGTCCAGCCTTACATGACAGACCCTCAAAAGAGAACGGAGGGAGTGAATTTCACTACAAGTC
This sequence comes from Nitrospirae bacterium MYbinv3, assembly GCA_002753395.1. Lineage (GTDB taxonomy): Bacteria > Nitrospirota > Thermodesulfovibrionia > Thermodesulfovibrionales > Magnetobacteriaceae > Magnetobacterium. The sequence goes on from PEAB01000008.1 coordinate 53,254, forward strand.
AGGTAGAGCAGAATATTCCAGATACCACGTTGAAATTACTTGGTAACTCATCATCCATTTTCATAAACAACCCCGTCAATGGAACCTACACCATTGACCTGAAAGGCAATGCCGGATTGTTTACTGTAAACGCGGTATCTTTCAACCTTGCAAACGGATTAGGAGCTGAGACAACCAAAAATGGCTTTTATAAAAACGGTATCTTTAACCTATGGCTTACCCTTGATACCAACTCAGGGGTATTGACCATCACCAGCAAGGTTGCGCCACCCACTGATGTAAAGGCGCAAAACAATGGTGGAAAGACACGCTTGACATGGACACCATCTGCGACGGCCAGTGTCATAGGATATAACATCTATGGAAAGACCTTTGATCAAGATGGCTTTACCATACTCGCAAGCACCGGCAAGGACACTACGTCATTTGATACAGGTAAGGACTGGGCATCAAGTGATACGGCAACCGTATGGTATTACGTGGTAACAGCATTTGACTCTGATGTTACAGAAAGCCTGTGGGATACAACTGTGTCAAACACAAACCCGATAAAGGCCGATTTCAATGCCTCAAAGACAACGGTTGCGGTCAATACCCCCGTGTCGTTTTCGGACCTCTCAACGGGTAATATCACATCATGGCAATGGGACTTTGAAAACGATGGGGTAATAGACAGCACATCACAAAACCCGACACACACATACACATTTCCTGGTACCTATTCCGTGAACCTGTATGTAAAAGACAGCGACGGCAAGACAGATTATACCTCCAAAGGTGCATATATCACGGTTACGTCAACTACGTCAAAAGCACTCGGTAAGAAAGTAAACCTCGACGGCGATGGCAAGAGCGATATCCTGTGGCGAGATGCTACCACTGGCGACGTAGTTGCATGGTTGATGGACGGGACTGTGATAAAAAGCGGCGGATATCTGGCTAAAGGCGTACCGAACAACTGGCACATAGTAGCCATCGGTGATCTCAACGGCGACGGCAAGAGCGATATCCTGTGGCAAGATACCACCACTGGCGACGTCGCTGCATGGTTGATGGACGGTACCAAGATAATCAGCGGCGGATATCTAGCTAAAGGCATACCAAACAATTGGCACATAGTAGCTATAGGTGACCTTGACGGCGATGGAAAGAGCGATCTCTTGTGGCGAGATGCCACCACTGGCGACGTCGCTGCATGGTTGATGGATGGTACCAAGATAATCAGCGGCGGATATCTGGCTAAAGGCGTACCGAACAACTGGCAGATAGTAGCTATCGGCGATCTCAATGGGGACGGCAAGAGCGATCTTGTGTGGCAGAACACCACCACTGGCGACGTCGCTGCATGGTTGATAGACGGGACTGTGATAAAAAGCGGCGGATATCTGGCTAAAGGCGTACCGAACAACTGGCAGATTCAATAACAAGTAAATACCACAAGCCCAGCGGGAAGAGGTCAAGGGTAGACCGGGCCCCAAAACTGAAGGGGGCGCTCTCACCCCCTTGCAGTAGAGGTCAAGGAGGGCCTGGAGCGTCCTTGGTGCGCCGAGAAGGCGGAACCGCCCTCCTTAGTTTCTCTCTTTTCTTCTCTATTTTATGTACCACAATCTTACTGCGATGTGGTATGATATGAGTTTGCAGATTGTTATAGAAGGTGCTATAGAAAGAGATTAAACATGCTATCTATAATAGCATACAAAGGCATGACATGATGACAGACGTTATTGAAGAAAAATATAACAGATTAGTATTAAATCTAAACTCTATGGGTAGTTGTCTTTTGGCGTACTCAGGCGGGGTTGACAGCACTCTCCTGCTTAAGGCCCTCTGTGAGTCTCAGGCGGAGGTACTGGCTGTAACAGCCGTTTCAGCCTCAATGCCCCCTGATGATCTTGACATGGCACGCAGGATGACCACCCTACTTTGCGTGAGTCATGAGGTCGTCTATACCGATGAACTCAATGACCCCCAGTACGTTAAAAACACACCGGAACGATGCTTTTTCTGCAAGAGTCGTATCTTTAAAACCTTTAAAGAGCTTGCACTCAAAATGAATTACTCACACATACTTGATGGCAGCAATGCCGAAGATGCAGGAGACTACAGACCGGGCCTGCGGGCAAATGCTGAGTTAGGCATTAGCAGTCCCCTTATGGAGGTGGGTCTTACAAAACAGGAGATACGACACTTGTCTAAGAAAAAGGGACTTCCTACGTTTGACCGGGCATCCTCACCATGCCTGTCCTCAAGGGTGCCATACGGTGAACCCATAACGCTCAGGTCGCTGCAGATGATCCAGAAGGCCGAGGCCGTCATTAAGGGACTTGGCTTTGCAGAGTTGCGGGTGCGTAAACAGGCTGAGACCGCGCGCATAGAGCTATTGCCACACGACATAGAGAAGGCCCTTCAGAAGCCAGTACGACAACAAATCGTAGAGGCCCTCAGAGAGCTTGGATTTCAATACGTCACGTTGGACCTTGAGGGCTTTAGCAGCGGGAAGTTAAACAGGGTTGTTCTTGAACAAATATAAAAAATGCCTATGAAGTTTACTCCGCTCTTTACTGAACATGTCTGTTATTGTGTGTCATTCCCCTGTTCAAGCCAGGGTCAAGCTCTGCGAAAGCAGAAATCTATCCACCCTTTGTTGTTCGGAAGAGTGGATTCCCGCTTACGCTGGAATGACAGTGGGGGCGGGAATGACAAATTGAATGGGTATGGTAAATTGGGTTTGCACAATAGGCAGCGGAGTTAACTCAAAAGGCAATATATAATATGTTGGAAGATGAATGAGAAAGCGTTTCTAAATGCCCTGACGTTGTGTGTCCGCTGTGGTGGTTGTAAGGCACAGTGTCCATCCTTTGATGCAACCAACCAGGAGACCCATACGGCCAGAGGCCGGCTGAGGCTGCTAAAGGCCCTTGTTGAACGGCAGGTACCCACAGGCGCTAGGCTAAACGATAAGCTATTCAGTTGTCTAATGTGTGGCAGTTGTACTGTATCTTGCCCCTTGAAGATCGATATAGAGGAGGTTTTTTATCATGCCAGAGCGCTTTTAAAGGAAAACGATTCAAAAAACTCCGCCGTCAGGATGCTTACAAAGCTGGTCTTCAAAAATACCGATCTGACACTAAAATTTGTCAAACCGTTTCAGAAGGTAATTGAGAGAAAGCTATCCGGTATGAATCTTTTACCGCACAACATGGGTTTGATAGAAAACCCGTTTAAGAAGACTGAGGTATTCAGACCTGTAGAAAAGATAGGACGTGTAGCGGTGTTTTCTGGTTGCAGCGTAAAGCATATATATCCTGAGCTGTCGTTTTCCCTGGCCAGCGTCTTAAATGCTGTTAAGTACGAGGTTGTGTTTCCTCATTCAGAGGTGTGTTGTGGCGCTCCGTTTCGATCACTTGGCATGGATGCAGACGCCAGGGCTTTTGCGGAGAAAAATTACGAGGTCTTTAGCAAGTTAAAGGTTGACGCCATACTGTCGTTGTGTCCGACGTGTGTGGTTGCGCTGAAAAAGTACTACCCAAGGCTTATTGGTAAGGAACTGCCTAACGTCTACGACGTATCGACCTTTCTTAAGGATAAGATTACCTTAAATAAGAAGCAGGTAAAGCTAAAGGTCACTTTTCATGATCCTTGTCATCAGAAGAACTTCTTAAGGGTTACAACGGAGCCAAGGGAGCTTTTAAAGCAGTGTGGTGCCGAGCTGGTTGAACCTAAGAGGCATATGTGTTGTGGCTTTGGGGGTACCTACAGCTTCTTTCACAAGGAAACCTCTGACAAGATACTTAATACCACGGCAACTGAGCTGCTCAGTACTGGTTGTGATGTGGTGGTTACCTCGTGTCCCAACTGCATATTTCAGTTGAGCAAAGGACTTACAGAGAAACCAATCCTACATATAATAGAGGTGCTGGAGGAATCCCTATGCACGGAAGAGGTACAACCCTCTGAGGAAGCTGAAGGTGGAGAAGGAACTAAAGAAGGAGATATAAGTACGGGGAGCGTCTCTCCCCCTCAGAGCCACTCGCAAGAGAATCCGTCCCAATGAGACAAAAGTGTAACAGCTGGCAATCCACTGACGTAACTACAGTAGCCCTGCGTGTTTAAGGGCATCCTTTAAGTCTGGGTTCTTCGCAGCCGTTTCCTTGAGGACTTTTACAAGCAACTCGGATCGTTCATCGATTTCCTTGGTTTTTCGTATGGCTGGGGCAAGGGCTGTACGTCTGTCCCATAACACAAACCCCAATAAAAGTCCCATACCACCAAAAAGTACCCCAAAACCCCAGAGCATCAGCGTCATTATATCGGTCTTCATACTTTTCATATCGGCTCTTATATCGTCTATCCGCTTATTCAGTGAGGAATCCAAAGCATCTATCCGCTGATTTGTGGACTTTAACCCTTCTTCAAGCCTTATAATCCGGTCCCTGTCTTCCTGCGTAAATGGTACGTCTCTAGCCTGTGAAGGCAGAACAACAGCCAGAACAACTATTACTGCCATTAATAAACGCACTATCGACTGTCTCATAATTAAATAATACCACGACTGTGACATGCTAAGCAAGTCTGTAACACGGTTAATTTGGTAGTCCTGCACAAGTAGTGGTGACATAAAGCTTAACACCCTCCCCTAACCCCTAATGCTGTTGACTTAAGATTGTGAAGATGAAAAAAGGAGGGCTTTGCCCTCCCTTAGACCCACCCACAAGGGAACTTGTTCCCTTGACCCTGTAAATGTCAGGCGTGGTTGCTTAAAATGTCACCCATGTGCATACATTTTGCATACATATTAATGCTTAAGTCAACAGCATTACCCCTAACCCCTCCCATCAAGGGAGGGGAATTGAATATCACTACCTCTGCAGGACTACCTAAAAAAGATACGTTAATTTGTTCTCCATCTTCAAAAACCGGATTAAACGCCTATTTAAGGAAAAGTGCAAAATACAGAATAATTTTACCGTGCCCTTAATTGGCCATACAATGGTAAAATGGTTTGCCATTGTGTATAATTGTCTAAGGAATCTATTTTGAAGACAACAGAGCTTCTAAGGTCGCTGTATGATGCTGCGCTGGAGGCTGTCTCCCCCTACGAGACGGTGCTTGAGCACATGGACTACGTACAGCAACTCTACGTAGAAGGAGACTATAGGAGATTAGTCGCTGCGGCCTTTGGCAAATCTGCGTATGCGATGATAAGGGGCGTTGAAGAGACCCTCTCTGACTTATTGTACGATGGGGTTGCGATCACGAAATATGGCCACACCTCTCCCGCTCCACTAAAACATGTAAGAGTCTTTGAGGCAGGACACCCTACGCCTGATGAAAATGGCCTGATGGCAACAAGACACCTCTTGAACCTCGCTCATGCCTTGGATGAACGCACCATGCTCCTGTGCCTGATATCAGGAGGCGGGTCATCCCTCTTTGTCTGTCCAAGACCGAACATAAGCCTAAAGGATAAGCAGATGGTAACCGATCTGCTCTTAAAAGCTGGCGCCAACATAAACGAACTTAACGCCGTGCGAAAACACCTCTCTCTGGTCAAGGGCGGACAGTTCGCGAGGATGTGTCACCCTGCCAAGGTGGTGTCGCTTATCGTATCCGACTGCGTGGGCGATCCCCACGACGTTATAGCCTCAGGCCCCACCACGGCTGACTCAACAACGTTTTCAGACGCCTTCGACGTCCTAATCAGATATGACCTGACACAGCATCTGCACGCAAACGTAGTGCAGACCTTAATCGATGGCCAAAACGGTCTATGCCCGGAGACACCTAAAAACAACGACGCAATCTTTAATGACATCGAAAACATCATCGTTGCCAATAACCGTAAGGCACTGGATGCAGTATACAAAAAAGTAACTCAGATGGGCATTGATGCTCACATACTGACAGATTCACTCAGTGGTGAGGCTCGGGGCGCTGCCAAATGGTTGGCTCAAAAGGTCAAAGAGCTTAGGATCACGGGCAGACACCCCGCCACGCCCCTGTGTCTGATAAGCGGGGGCGAGACCACGGTCACCGTAAAGGGACATGGAGCCGGCGGTAGAAACATGGAACTAGCCCTTGCCTTTGCAATTGAGATCGAGGGACTTGATGGGGTAACACTCCTGTCGGCTGGTACAGATGGCACAGACAACGTTTCTGACGCCGCCGGAGCCGTCGTCAACGGTTATACTACCTTAAAGGCAAAAGAGTTGGGTCTACCCCCCCAAAGGTTCCTGGACAACAACGATTCTTACAACTTCTTCAAACAGCTAGGAGACCTATTTACCCCCGGCCCAACGCAAGTGAACGTCATGGACATCCAGTTGATAATCCTTCAAATGCCACATTCGGGTACACAAGAAAAACATGATGAGTAAGCGTATTTACGGGGTCAAGTGGGCGAGTCCCCTTGCGGAGGGGACTGAGGGGAACGGGGCCTCCCATTCTTCTCACTTCCTTTCTCTTACAGGCGTTTTTGCAGTGTAGCGTGTATCTGAGACATGATGTCCGTAAGGTTGTATTTCAAATCCCACTGGGGGTAGTGTGCCTTGAACTTGCTCACGTCGCTAATCCACCAGATGTGATCGCCTATGCGGTTAGTCTCAACATAGCTGCAACTCATCTTCTTACCTGTGAGTCCCTCGCATAAAGCTATTGCCTCAAGCATCGAGCAACTTGAGCGCCTCGAACCTCCAGCGTTATAGACGGCCGCTGCCCTTGGTTGCTGGTAAAAGTGCCAGAACATGTTCACAAGGTCATGGGAATGGATGTTGTCGCGTACCTGCTTGCCCTTGTACCCAAAGACGGTGTAATGTTCACCAACAATAGCACACCTCATCAGATAAGACAAAAAACCATGTAACTGAGTGCCGCTGTGATTAGGGCCTGTCAGACACCCGCCCCTAAAGCAGACGGTCTTCATACCAAAGTACCTGCCATACTCCTGAACCAACATGTCAGCAGAGGCCTTGCTCACACCAAAAAGTGAGTGCTTAGTCTGGTCGATGCTCATGCCCTCGTCAATGCCATTTTTGTAGTACGGGTGATTGACGTCTACCTCCCACCTAGTTTCATTCTCAACTAACGGCAGCGTGTTGGGAGTATCACCGTATACCTTGTTTGTGGAGGTAAAGATAAATACGGCATCTGGACAGTGCCTCCGGGTCAGTTCAAGCAGGAGCAGGGTTGCGTTGGCGTTGACTGAGAAATCCGTCAGAGGATCCTTTGCAGCCCAGTCGTGACTAGGTTGAGCGGCCGTATGTACTATCAACTTAATGTCACCACTGTATATCGAAAACACGCCCTGCATAGCCTTTTCATCACGGATGTCCACGTCGTAATGCTTATAGTTTGCAACGGTCTCTTCAAGCCTCAGTCTGTTCCACTGCGTTGAGGCCTCCGGGCCGAAAAACACCTCTCGCATGTTGTTGTCAATCCCAACTACGAGGTCAAACTTGCCGGATAAAAACTCCACTGATTCGCTGCCTATAAGCCCCGCTGAACCGGTTATCAACGCTATGTTCATTTAAGTATCCCCTCTAACGTGCGTTCGTTTTCTTTTACCCATAAGGATATCTCCTCAACTATGTCATCAGGGGTTCGTTGCGGACGCCATCCGGTAACACCTATAACCTTTGAGTGGTCGGTCAGGTATATAGGTATATCGGCGGCCCTGTTCTGCGTAACCCTGTCTATCTCAACACGATTGCCTGTGTATCTTTCACAAAGTGACGTCAACTCCTTTAGAGAGAGGCTTACGTCTCTACCTCCTCCGACGTTGTACGTCTGACCGATGTGGTCATCAATCCTGCTTAACTGTGTATCAATGAGTCTAAATAGGTCATCGACGTGCAGGATGTCTCTGACCTGCTTACCCAACCCGCCAAAGCCGATGTAGGATAGCCTCTGCATCCAGAAGTGCCTGGCTATCCAGTGAACTATCACCCCCTGGTCAACCTTGCCAAACTGCCAGGGACCCGTCAACAGGCCGCATCGGTTTACAACGCCCTTAACGCCATACATATCGACGTACTCCTGGAGGATCAGCTCCGATGCAAGTTTAGTCGCCCCATAGAGAGAACGTGCCCCATCCAGAGGGAACTGCTCGCTAAATCCTTTCTGTGAGGCTCCGGTAACGTCTTGTTGATCAGACAGCTCAAATCGGGTATACGTCTCCTCGATGTTCAAGCAGCTGATCGTCTTGATGGGGTACACCCTGCTGGTTGATAGAAAGATGAAGGCCGCCGTATTTTCACGAGCCAGTTCAAGGCAGTTAATCGTACCCATAAGGTTGGTGTTGACAAGATACTGAGGCGATGAGTTATACCCGGCTAAGACGGAAGGCTCCGCCGAGCACTCTATGATCACGTCAGAGTGGTCAAGGCCCTCCAGGTCTTCCTTGTTTCTGATATCCCCATGGACAAACTCCACGGCAGAGCTTTTCAATCGGGCGATATTGAGTTCGCTGCCCCGTCGTTTTAGGTTATCCAGGCAAATAACAGACATGTGAGGATAGTGTCTCTTAAAACTTAAAGCCAGCGAAGAACCAACAAAACCACAACCACCCGTAATTAGCATCCTGTTCATCAACATATTATAGCGGATTTCAATTGCTTGCGATACAAAAAAAATAAGAAGCCTGATGTTGGAGGAAACACTCTCCTCGTTGTTATTTTTGGGGTAGAGTCTTTGGTGAACTATTAGGGTGCATTGAATTGGTGGCGGGGGGCGGATTTGAACCACCGGCCTTCGGGTTATGAGCCCGACGAGCTACCAGACTGCTCCACCCCGCGTTCACATTACATCGTTACGTACTACCATTTAAGGATAACATATAGAATTGGATTTGTCAAGTGGCATAAAAATGGGGGGGTGCATAAGAGTTTAAAGGATAATGATGGTCTTGCGGGGTGTTGGAGGGTCTATAAGTTAAGTAGAGATAATTTGTAAGCCCTCTATCCTCTCAAAATGTTTTCTATTGTTAGTTAAAACAGTAAGATTGTAATAAAGTGCGGTTGAGGCAATCAATATATCGAAGTCTCCAATAAGTAGGCCCTGTTTTCTTAATATAGAACGCTCTTGACCAAATATTCTGCAAACATTGTCGTCAATGCTCAAAACAAAAACTCCTGTGAGAAAATTCCTTAAATCTGTCTCATCACCAACAGGATCAGAAGAACGACAGATTCCCTCATAAAGTTCTGCTAATGATATCATACTGACAGCTATACCATCTCTTCTAAAAGAAATAAGCAGATCAGTAACTCTGCGATGACCCCGCAAGTAATAGGCAATCCAGTCTGTGTCAACGAGATACCTCACAACCTTACTTCCGATCTACTTAATATTTGACGATCAGCGTAAATATCCCTGATAAGCTCATCAGTGTCTATTGTTTTTTCCCACCCGCCAGCGGCTTTTAGGAACAAATCTTCGCCTTCTTCTTTTACTGGCTCAAACTCAAAAGTAAGACTCACCTCTTCACCTTCCAGAATCTCTACTTTTTCTAAAGGCATGAAACCACCATCTATAAACCTGGCCTTAATGGTTCTAATCATGTATTTTATCCTCCCTTCAATTAAATCTTAAATGAATTTATAATAATTGTCAAGAAAATATAGTGTTTGGCTTATACTAATGTGAATAAACCGTGATATAATGGGGTCAAGGGGGCTGGCCACCTTATAGGGGGGTCTGAGGGGGGGCAAGGCCGCCCCCTTCTTTCTTTGTTCTGTTATTGAGTTTTTTGGTGAGTGCCTGCTTTACCTCATCCGGAGTAATGTCGTCTAGGCAGTTACTTATCTTTGAACCATTGCAGCCATCCTGATTGCAGGGGATACAGGGCCAGTCCCTCTGGATGACGGTGTGGATGCCACAGATCTGTACGCCACTTCTATGAGGGTAGGGATGCAGCGATCGGGCCTCATTGTCCCAAGGCCCCCAGTTAAAGGCGCATGTTGGCCCAAACAACGCAGCAACGGGTGTGTTGACCGCTGCTGCAATGTGCATGGGCGCCGAATCCACGCCAAAGAACACTGCACAACGAGCAGAGATGGCCGCAAGGGTCTTCAACGAAATTGACCCGTCAAGGGTTATCAACCCGCCATTACGCTCTGTGGCGCTTAAGGCGGTCAACGAGACGATTCGCTCCAGACGCTCCCTCTCTTTGGCATCAGGCGCTGCAGTTAGGATGACCTTTACCCCGTTTTTGTTGAGCCATGTGATGATTTCAGCCGTGTAGTCATCCTTCCAGCATTTAAAGAACCACCTCGACATAGGGTGCATATGTACCAGCGTATCGGAGTAACACACTGCTCTGGCCTCTAAGGCCTTTGACACCGTCTGCATAACCTCATCAGGTACGTGTATCTCCACAAGTGCATGTCTTTGGACGTCGTTTATGGATAGCGTCTTTAGCATCTGAAGGTTTTGAACTACGACGTGCTGTGTGTGGTCGACACGTGTCAGGTCTGTATAGAGTGTCTTTTTACCCCATAGGCTGAACTTGTGTGTGTGTCTTCCAATCCTAAGACCAGCGCCACAAAAGTATGAGGCAATGGCACCGCGGTCGCCGCCGGTAAGATCGATTGTGGTGTCAAACCCCCTGTCTCTGATCTCTCTAAGGAAGAAGGTCTCACTCTTGAACCTTTTTATAAGAGGAAGTTTCTTTATCGACCTATCGAAGACGATGATTTCGTCGATGTTGGGGTTTCCAGTCATCATCTGTTCAGTGCCGGAGTTTACCAGCACGGAGGTGTGTGTCTCAGGCAGCTTGCTCTTGATAGCCCTGTACACAGGGGTCGTCAGCAGGACATCGCCGATGTGACGCAGCTTTATTACAAGGATTCTGTGTATGTCTGCAGGTGTCATGTTTTATTAATCCCTTGTCTTTGTGTAGGCTCGGATGAGGTTCAGGAAGTCTAAGGCTGCCCCTGAGATAGGATATGCCAGGGCCTTTTGAGCCGCATTTAAGGCATAGCTTTCTCTGTTTTCGATTATCTGTGTGATCTTGTCTGCTAATTCTGAGGCGTCGTTTGTGTTTTCTAAGATGAGGCCGTCTTTACCGTGTTGTATTATCTCGGCTGCCCCGTTATTTTTTGTTGTTACCACGGGGATACCTGAGGCCAGCGCTTCAAGGGTGGCATTACTGAATGGGTCATATAACGTTGGCAGGACAAAGACGTCAGAGGCTGCATAGAGCCTTTCAACGTATGTTTGCGGGCCGGCAAAGATGACCATGTCTGTCACCCCGAGGTCTCTTGCCAGCGTCTTGTATCTTGATGTACCACCCGCCCCTGCGATAATCAATCTGAACTGCCCATTGAGTTGTGCAAGGGCGGAGATGGCTGTCTTCAGTCCCTTTCTCTCAAACCCTGAGCCTACAAACAGCAGAATTGGGCAATCCGCTGGTATGACATATTCATTTCTTACCCAACGTTCCCACAACGACCTGTTAATGGGCTTAAACCGCTCCAGATCGACCCCGTTATACAGGACGGCTATCTTGTCCGCGCTTATACTGTAGTGTTCCATTATATGAGATTTGACCATATTTGAATTGGCGATGATAAGCGGGGTAGCAGAGAAGCACTCCCGTTCTATTGACAGGATTGCCCTGTGCATGGGGTTAAGGGCGAAGGAGAGTCTCTTGAGTTTACCCTTGTCTTGGCCTCGGAGGATAAGCCACTGTTTGTGGCATCCGTCCCCTGCGCGATAGATATCCTGCCACGTGGTGCGTTCAAAGCTCACAGTGCAATCGCAGGACAGCATCTTAGCGGTACGGGTGGCATTGCGGTTAAAGCTAAGGGTCGATGTAAGGGAGTTGAAGGAAACGGTGTCTATCTTATGGATGTTTACGCCCGTCTCCGTACTCGTCCAGCTGGTTGACAGGACGTGGATATCGTTGTCAGGCGCCTTTAGGTGGCTGATCAATGAGTTTAGGTAGTTCTCCGCCCCACCGTAGGGTGTAAAGCTCTTTCTTATAAACGCTATTTTCATCTATCGTACCCTGTTCTTTTTTGCGGCATCTATACGATTGATTATAGCAGATGCGGAGAGGAAAGGAAAATCAGCCCTAATAGAGAAGGGGGAGCTCTGCTCCCCCTCAGACCCCTTCGCAAGGGGACTCGACCCCTTGACCCCGTAAATATACTTAGTACCAAATTATTTTTATGCACCCGTCTAGTGAGATATTTTGATGTAGTGTTTCAGTTCTTCATGGGTTAAAGGACAAATGTATCTTTAATAACGGTTATTTATGCGGTATTAATCAACGTATGCAGGTCTTGTTATGTGAAGTATAGTTCACAGATATGCGCTAGTATGTGAAGTAAAGTTCACGGAATTAGGCTTTTATGTGAAGTAAATTTCTCTTGATCTCATTAATTTCATTGTTTATAATCCAAGCATGGTAAGAAATAATACAGAAGAGTCTTTACCAATAGATGATGCAAAGGGTTGGGGAAATGGCTGTCGAAAGAGAAGGAGGCTATAATGCGCTCTTTACGGGAACGAATAGATACAGAACATACAATGGCGTTTACACTATATGTTGTTATTATATCAGTTCTCTACAGCGTAATAATCGGAGCGTCTGATGGAAACTCATCATGTCCTGATTCTACAACAGGACAAAATGAATCTGCGGTGTATTTAAAGAAAATTGAGAATGCTATTAATGGTGTAAAGAAGATTGAGTTGTTAGATCCGTTCATTATTTTGGCGTTTTTTGTGCTTTTGTTTTTCTATCAAAGATGGATTTATAAGTCACTTATTAACTATGAAAATACATTATACAATTTTAAGCGTATTTTATGGTGCGAAATTGGTAGGGTTGTTCTAGTTTTATTAATTACTGCATCGACTTTCTTTTTACCTGTTGGAATAAAAGATAGCCGTATATCAATGCTTCTCTTATTTACATTTTTAAGTATGTATATTAGTTTTATGGTCATCCTTGCTATCAATTTATTTCCAATACGTGTTGGGAAAGAAACTCAATAATGATAGAAATATTTAAACAATTTGTTTTAAATTATGCTTTATATTTGATTATACTATTATTCGTACTACTATTTATAGTACTCGCTTTTATTACATCGCTATTACTTCGAGAATATAACCTTAGAAATGTTATATCTCGATATCCTAAAGATGTATTTGAAGGTAGTAGTTCGATTGAAATACCTTTTATGACTATGTTAAATCAAATACCTCCTGAGAGTAATTGTCTCAAACCTAATCATAAGCTGAAAATGCTTTATAAGTTAAAGGAATTTTGGCTTTTTAGAAAACCGCTCGGTTATGAATTTGTAAGTAGTCTATACGCTGCCTGTATTGCCAATCTATCTGAAGTGGCACGTAGAGAACTTACTCAAGATGAGACAAAGATCCGTATACTTAAGGAAGAGGCACGTACGTTGTACGAAGGAATCCAGTTTAGGAGAGCAGATTGTATACTAAATTCAGTTGCTAATACATATAGAGTTATGAGAGATATAGAAGTTCGTGAAAGTAAATCAGAGCATGTGATGAGTAATGATTTTATCAGATTATTGGAAAATGTTAGATTTCTGTTAAACGAGAGCGAGTGTGATGTTTTTAAGGCATATATAAAGTTGACTTCTGTTGAAAACTTAAGGGATAAGACAAGTTTGTATATAAGCGATCTAAATGATGGCGAACTTATCTTCTATGAGAAATTGAAGATTAAATTAAAGTCTTTTGTCTATTCATTTGAATACCATACAACAGAAGACTCGATTAAGGTTAGTATAAAAAGCATCACTGATCTGATTGAGCAAATAATATGCAAGAAAATTAGTAAGTTTAATTCAAAAGAGCTTATTAATAATTACTGTTGAGTATGGGTTTAGAATCTATAATAAAAAACGTAGTACATAAAAAATCAGATAAGTTCATCTGGGATGAATGGTTTTTTTATGAAGACGTTGCCTCTTTTTTAGATGTTTATAATCAATTTTGTGAAGAGTTCTCGCAAAGAGCAATAGAGTATGATTATATATGTTCTTTAAGTAAACCTGGATATCCGTTATCTTCAATATTAGCTTATGATCTTGATATACCCCTTATAATCAACTCGTTTTCAGAGCTTGTTTATAAGGAAAGCTCATATATATTTGGTATACCACCAGAGATAGAGATACCGATAAAAGATAAGAGTATATTTTGTGTAGATTTACATACAAGGACTGGTGGTACAATAGTTTTAGCAAAAAATATAATCGATTTAAGACATGCAAAAAAAATAGACTTTGCTGTAATATTTAATTGTTATAATGGTAAAAGCAAAGATATAAATAATATCAAATGTTTATTTGAATGGAAAGTTATTGAAAAAGAGTTAAACGCAATTGTTAAAGATGCACAAAGAATTAATGAGACTGAATTTTGGATGATACATGATGAATATTGGCTGACTTCTGACAGATTTAATGAATTAAATATAGATAAATACCCTAATGAAGCTATCAGACCTGAAATCTTATTGCCTGCTAATACAGTCGAGCAGTTAATTAAAAATGAACTTATCAGACCGACAGAATCCTATCTAAAGACTAATATTTTTAAGGCGCTTGTGGAAGAGACTATTAAAAATTTGCAGAAGCGTGGTGTAGATAAAGAGATAGACACTGTTGTTGCATTGTCTACAGCAGCAATTCCATTAGCATTTAATATAGCAACAGAAATAAGCAAATCATTACCAGGTAACAACGTAAAGTTTATCTTTTTAATGAATGAATCATTGGAAGATTACAAAGCAAAATTCGAGGCAAGTCAAGGGATATTGCTGTGCGAAGACACCGTTTTATCTGGTGGACTAATGTACTCATTTTTTAAGTTGTTGATAGGAACAAATACCAAAGATAAAATTAAGGCAATCGTTACGATATTTGATTGTAAACAATTCCCCAAAAAAGGAAGAAAATACCTCCGCGCAATACTCTCGGAGACTGGCGCTGCCTATCTTGCCGGTCTAAGTCAGTAAATTTATCGGTTGGTAATAGTTCATTATACGGTTGAGACATAGTGTGTAACCGTTCGATATAATGGGGTCAAGGGGGCTGGTCCCCTTGCGGAGGGGTCTAAGGGGAGGCAGAGCCTCCCCTTCTTCGTTATTTGATCACTATGGAGAATGTTACGGTTGTCTTGGTCTTTGGCAGGGGTAGTTGAGCTATTTTCTCTACCAGACAGGCCAGTATGCTCTTATCCACGTTTCCTGAAAGCACTGTTGTTGACAACACCTTCACCAAGCCATCGGAGTTGACTTGCAGCTTAAACTCAACCTCTACGACGGCGCTCAGAAGCTTCCCACCCCTGTACTGCGCATAACACCGCTCTAAGACGTCTTGATGCTTATGCAGGGCCTCTCGGATCTGCTTGTCCGTGAGCGTGCCAAGGTCTTTGATGACGCCAACGGTAACCATGCCGGAGTCTGCCTTACCAGATGCAACTACACCAGTTTTAGTTAAATCAATAGCGTCTTTAGAGTCTGCCTTGTCCTTTTCTCTATGCAGGAGTTGTCTCTCCTCTTTCGCTTGTTTCTTTGGTTCTGCTGCCTGCGTAGGACCGTTGGCACGTTCCGCTTGTGCGGATACAGACTCACTGGCAGGAACTGGCGCTGCTGCCGGAGCAGCCAACGACTTAAATGCCATTGTACCGCCAACAGCGTAGTCAGATACTCCCTTGGGAAGCGGTAATGGCTGCCTGATCGTTACGGCCTTGTCGTCCTTAAGCCGTACCTGTGTATCTATGGCGATAAAGGACGTGTAATCAGTAAGGAGGTTGTACTTCAGTCCAAGCTCAGTAACCTCTTTGACTCTCGCTGCGTCTAAGGATAGCTTATTGTAGTCGGAAAGCAGTTCAACACGTTTCCTAGCCCACAGGTATCTCAGGGCGCTGTTGGTCTCAGCAGGGTTCGTCTTACTGACATCAAATCTCTGTACGTAACTGCCCTTGCCAGTTTCACCTTTTAACGTAATCTGCCCAGTGGCAGCACCCCGCCACTTGCCAAAGACAACAATTGGCCGCTGTGCCATAACATCCGGAACCGTCAGGGGTTCGACATCATAGGTGCTAAACTTATCATACTCAATGGTTATGTTAGTCAACACGGGTGAGGCTATGAGCTTTCTGAATTTCTCAGCCATAGCAGGGGCCTCTTCCTGTGACGCTATGACAAATGGCTCGCCAAGACCTACCCGCGCCATGCCTTCCAATAGAAAACGATTAACGCTTGTACCTATGCCAAACGGAAACACGTTGCTGTTGCCAAGAGACCTGCGTATCAGGTCAAACACCTCGGCCTCTACAGTAATATAACCGTCTGTGGCAATTATGACGCTCCTTGAGTAGTGCTCCATAGTTGGCAGGGCAAAGACCCTCTTAAGGGCAGGTAAGAGTTCTGTGCCGCCTCCACCTTTTTGCCCTTCGATGAGTGCAATGGCGCTAGTAATGTTCTCCGGGGTGGCAGGTACGGACTTCTCCGACATTAGCGACGACCCCCCTGCAAAGAGCAGGACGTTAAACATGTCAGTAGTGCGGAGATTGCCAATAAGATCCTTGAGCAGCTTCTTAGATATCTCTAACGGAAAGCCGTACATGGAGCCTGAGACATCCACTATGAATATGTACTCCCTGGGCGGGATCTGAGCGGTAGTGACCTCCTTGGGCGGCTCTACCATTAGGAGAAAGAAGTTTTCGTCCTTGTTGTTATAGAGTATAAGCCCAGATTCTATCTTGCCTCCTGACAGGCGGTAGTTTAGTATATAATCACGGTTTCCTGCATTGCCCTCCGAGCCGTCCAACTTCACGGCAGCAACCGAGGAAGATTCATACTTGATGTTTGTCTTATGAGATGTGCACGTCATGTCCTTAACTGGCATACCTGACGTCACCTTGACGGTGATATCAAAAGTGGCAGGCGAACTCTGTCCCTCATGCAGATAGGGGTTGGCGACCCATTTTTCGGTATTTTCCTGATTAGCGTAACGAGGGCCAACGACGGTAGGATAAACGAATTCGTACACACCATTGGTTGGGACAAGGAGCTCGGTGTACTTGAGTTCTACCTTAATGGTGTCACCTGGCAGGATGTTTGCCACGTTCATCTGAAACACGTTTGGCCTCTGCTGCTCTAACAGGGATGCGCTCTTACCCTCTTCCTTGGCCATTTCGTACTGTTTCCTGGCCTCTTCCTTTTTCTCAATCTTTGCAGTGATAGTCCGTTCCCCAATGGTCATCTTCATCCCGTAGACAGCAGCACGAGTTGATGCAGGGAAGATGTAGATGGTCTCCAGTGGTCTCTTGCCATCGTTGCGGTAGACCTGTGTGACCGTGACGTCGGCAATAACACCAACCACATTGGCCTCTACTGTTGTTGACTTAAGTGAGAAATGGTCAACATCAGAACTGTCGCTTTTTACAAAAAAGAAAGGTGATAACGTCTTGTCCTTTTCAGCGTAGGCGCTTCCTGCTAACAACATAACCAATACTACTACCATTACTTGTGTCAATAGCCTTGTTACTTTTTTCATGTCCTTATCCTCCTAATATTTTTTCTATGTGCTTTAGACATTAAAGAAAATGAAAAGTTCCAGACATGAAAAAAATGTATCTTCTTTATATTTCATGGTAACTATGCTGTTACGCTTTCTGGATTCCTGCTTACCCCTGTTCAAGCCAGGGGCAGGCTGTGGAATGACATATTTGGAAAACGGCCATTACTGTCATTCCCACGAAAGTGGGAATCCATAAGTCTTGAAACCATGAAAATCTTACATGCTTTCTAAAGAGGATACAAAAAATGCTATTGAAGATCAGTCCCGCAAGACCGCTGTTAATAACTTGGTTCCCATGAAATACTTATTCAACCCACAAAAACAGGCGCATAAGAAACTTATGGGAACAAAAACATACCTTAATGGAGTCAAGGGGACTGGTCTCCTTGTGGGTCTGAGGGAGAGGGTTGCGAACCCCTGCGGCAGAGGCAAGACCCTCCCTTCTATTTCTAAAATCCCATGAATTTACATGTAACATGTTTTTTTTGAGGCTTGACAATGAAGCAACGGTAGTTATAGTATGAGGTTAGCAAGCAGTACGTTTGATAGACGGAAGCTAAAGCTGTAAGGAGGGAATATGAAACGTTTCATAGTGGCATTGATGTTGTTACTGAGCCTTATGGGATGCACGGCACACATGGCCCCCGATGGGAGTGCAACTATTGTTGCGCCAGTAGTAGTGGCTCCTCCGCCTGGTCCCCCTGGACCTCCGGGTCCCCCCCCGCACCTGCCGCCCCCCCCGCCAC
>PEAB01000079.1 GCA_002753395.1 Nitrospirae bacterium MYbinv3
ATTGACGATATGAATAGAAAGTATTGGGAAAGCTATTAATCTATAAATATCAAACAAGACAGAACCGCCACCTGACCCAACACCAGAGGAACGAGTAGAGGTTAAACGCTTGCTGGCAGAGTGGCGGAAACAATACGATAAGTCAAACACGTCGGAGGTTGCTTAATCTTCAAACACGTCTTTGATATTGACCTGAAGCCCGTCAATGACCTTAGACGTAATCACGCCATCAAATGCTGCGACTGTGAGCAGCTTATACTTATTGGTCTCAAGGATAAATATCTCAATAGTCTTTACTTCAGGCATGACTATCCAATACTCTGGCACGCCGTATTTCTCGTAGACAGCCTTTTTAACTTCAGTATCATATTCGTAACTGCTTGGAGATACAATCTCACAGACCATGTCCGGTACGCCGCGTATCCAATCCTGTTCAATGGCCGCATTTTCCTTTCGGATAAACAATATGTCGGGCTGAAGTCGGTTGACCCCTTCCTCGAAGATTACGTCAAGTGGGGATAAATATACTTTCCCCAGCTTATTTGCCTCAACATGACGGTCTATTATTCTGAAAAGATTACTGATAATTCTTTGGTGTTTCGTAAAAGGGCTGGGCGACACAACTTCCTCCCCGTTGATTATCTCCGTTAAGTCAAAATCTCGTTCGATTGTAAGAGTTTCCATGATTGTATTCTACCTTTGAGCATACGGGTTTGTCGATAGAGACCGATTTTCAAAAAATGACTGCGTAGGATTGCCTACAATCGATTTTACCATGCTGGACGATGCTTTGTATGGCCTTCAACCTGAAAACGTGTCTATGGCCATTCTGGTGCGTCTGGTGAGGTTAGGGTAATATCTTCTTGATAAAGGTTTCAGCGTCTTTCATGGCTTCTTTGACTACACCGGCACTTTTAAATAACCCCCTGTAATATCCGGCGATATGAAGGGTGTCGTAGAGGTCATTAAATTCTCTGACGAGCTTGCCGTTATTAACGGACAGGTGCTTCTTTATAGCGGCCATGTACCCGTCAACGGACTTGGGTAATTCCTTAGCGGTAAGACCTTTTTTTATCAGAGCTTCGTTTAGAGCTTCGAGAATTGCAAGGTACGCTGTGCCGAAGGCTTCACGGACGGGCTTCTTATCGAGGTAGAAATTATCTTCAATGGCCGCAGTCTTTAATAAACCTTTGGCATTTTCCATGTACCGGAAGGCTTCCCCTTCTTTGCGTGCGTGCTTAGTCGCCATGCTTTATACTAAGCCTTTCAGTGTATCCATGTCAATGGCCGTATCAGCTCACACACGCACGCGACCGATAAGTTCTATAGCTGGAAAACAAGCAACTCTGATGGCACGTATCAGCTCACACACGCACGCGACCGATAAGGTCAACTACCCCCAATTTGGCAGTAACTGAAAATGCGCCGTTCTGTTAATCGACTGTTAAAACTATCACCTATGTTCAGTATCGAAAGCCTTGTGTATTCGTTGGTTATGCAGAATGACTAAGGTTTGTGCAGGAGTATCAGCTACACGTGGGGTTGTGGTATTATATATGGCATGAGCGGGTGTAACGGTAAGCGTTTCGGACGTGAGAAGTTGGGACTTATGCAAATAAAGCATAGCTTCGTACCGCCCAACCCGCTAAAAATATACGTTGCTTTTACCTTATTAGCGTGCCTGCGTTTGTGCCCTGAGCTTAAATGGCATTAGCGTGAACCATTGGGGCTAACTGCTCAGGTTAGCTGAGGGAGTGCCGCTCCCCTCTAAGAGCAACGTACTAAGTTACCACATTAGCAGACACCACTAAGAATCTGACCACCTACAAGGGCCAAACGCAACACCTGCCATATTATGATATGTGGTTAAACAGTGCCGACCGCAGTGACAGAGAGGCCGTCCGGCTGATTCAGGGGTGCAGCGTCGGTTGTCTTGAACTGCTTGAAGTTCTTACTTAGAAACGCCTTGTCTATTCCTTTTAACCGACCGAACGCGGCTTCTGATAATTCAGGATTCGCGGATTTTGCTTCCTGATACTCATTCCACAGGGCAGGCCAGTCGTGCTTCTTGGGTAAGACACGCTTAGGGGCTGATGTTGAGCGTACTGGCTTAGGTGAAGGAGTGACTATGCTTGTTTCAGGTTGCTTAGGGGTAGATACTATATCTTCATTGTGACATCCTTCCATAGTAAGACCTTTTACAACTAATATCCTAATAGCTTCTGACTTGGACATTATGCGACCATATTTTCTATACCCTTTTATACGATATTCTTCAATCTCTTGTTCTATTATACTATCAAATAATACTATTCCTTTCTTATCTTGTACCATACACTACCTCCTAAATTATAGAAATATACTTTCATACTATGATTATACTACATAAATATATTAATTTTGTCAACATATAAAAGAATACTTGACTAATAAATAAATATAGTATATGATAAACATAGTATATTAATGATATACTATGTAACTACAATAACAACACAACGGAGGGGTAACATGAAAGCAATCGGGTACTGTAGAGTTTCAACGTTGGAACAGTCAGACGAAGGGATTAGTCTTGAGAACCAAGCGCAGAAGATACGGCAATACTGCCAATTAAACGAGCTTGAGTTGACCAGTATTATCACAGACGCGGGGCTTTCTGGTAAGACCACTAATCGCCCAGGACTTACAGAGCTACTACGCTTAGTTAAGACAAAGAAGGTGCAGGCCGTAGTGGTTTACAAACTTGACCGGTTGAGCCGCAAGGTGCTGGACACACTGACCATGATTGAGATGTTCGACAAAGCAAAGATAGACTTCCATAGCATAAATGAAAAAATTGACACGACCAGTGCTATGGGACGTTTCTTTCTGAACATAACGGCCAGTTTAGCACAAATGGAAAGAGAACTTATTTCAGAGCGTACTGCAGATGCACTACAAATGAAAATAAAGAACCACGAGAGAGCCGGTAGAGTGCCTTACGGCTGGACGCTGGCAGAGGACGGCAACAGCTTGATAGCGAATCTGCTTGAACAGGAGGCCGTTATCAGGATACGAGAGCTTAGGACAAAGGGTTACTCATTACGGGCAATCTGCACAGAGTTGACGAAAGAGGGATATAAACCACAGGGGGCGGCGTGGTATGCCAGCACAATACAGAGTATTTTAAAGAGGGCAGCTTAATGGTGAAAAAGGCTAAAAAGTGTACACAACCGACCGGTACTGTACAAAAACCAAAGAAACCAGCTCTGGATATATCGACAGAGCCGGAGATGACACGGCTTAAAGAATTGGCCGCACAAATGAACGAGGTTGAGAGGGCGCGGACGATTGAGTATCTGAAACAAGAGGACACCCAAACCGGTCATAGGCCGGTACAATAGAACACACAGGGGATATGAGCATGGAAAGAAACAGGCTTGACAACTTACTGTAGAGATAGAATAAAATAAGATTACCTGTAACTCTCTTTGGAAGTGTTGTAGTGGTGGCAAAAGTAAGATGGTGTGTTCGGCCAGACATGCCGTATTATCAAAACGCCTGAGTGTCTCTATGCTGTGAAGTATAGAGGTGGTTTCCAAGAGAGCCACAGGTAACGCTCAGGCGTTTTTTTATTGCCTGAAGCCTAAATATCTTTTGGAGGTGTCCTCATGGCACAAGTACGACCTATCACAAGACATACGACTTCTACTGCAGACAAAAACTACGAAGTAAACTATTTTAAGTGTAAAAATGGCATATTTGACCTCGACCTGAATATCTACGAGCAAATGACCCTTATTTATCTGACCTCATTGCAAAACGCGCTGACCATTTACGTATCTCATGCCACGATTGCCAAGAAGTGCAAGGTAAGCGTAGATACTGTCATACGTGCACTTAAATCATTAGAGACAAAAGGGTATGTTTTGGTCAAACATCAAGCAGCCATAGGCAAAACAAACAACTATCGAATATCCCGTAAGTGCAAGGAAAAGATACGGCAAGCAGAGGCTAAGACCCTACCGCTCACAGCGACACCCCCTATCGCCCATAGCGATACCACCCCTACCGCTCACAGCGGCACAATAATAACAAGTATTTATAACTACAAGAGAAAAGACGGAGACATGGAAAAACGACCGAACGACAAGATAAAAAGCAAAGAGGACTTGAACGAAAGACGCAGGGTTTTAGACGAGCAGGCAAAACTACTACTACGACAAGAGCAAACGGCCAAAGACAAAGACAGCGGGTTAAAGCAAAAAGATTAAGGACACACAGACCGACCATAGGCCGGTACAATAGAACACACGGGGGATATGAGCATGGAACAGACAACGAAGGGCAATAGTTTAGACCAACTACGCAATGAGCTTCTTGAGGAACGCATGGAATGTCAACTTCTGGCAGACCTGTTTGAAACCTTGAGCCAACAAAGCGAACAAACTGACCTTGAATTGTCGGGTGCATCACGTGTAGCACTGTGTAATATATTTTCAAGAACGGCGCATTTACTATCTGAAGCAGCGAACTTCATTGAAGAGGAACAAATGAAACAACCTGCAACCGCTTAACCAACCGCAGAGTGGCGCCGGTCATAGGGGCTGGCGTCTCATATCGGGTTTAAATCAATCCTGTCAATACACCTCGTCGTGAGAACCTATGTTGAGGAGAAAGACTATGTCATCAGACAGCTTAAACGTAATACGAATGTCTCTGGTAACAAAACAGGAATACCTATCTTTCAGATTCCCTGATAGTTTATGCGTATCAAGAGACTGGTCAAAAGGGTTTTCCTCAAGTTTTAGGAATACTTTGCTTATAGCGTTCTTGAGTATAGGGTTATTATTTGAAAGTTTAAAAACCCTCTTAGAAAAGGACTTGGGATATTGGACTTTATACTTCACTGAAAATGGCGTCAAACGCTTCTTGTGCGCTGTTAAAAGTCAACATAGGCTCTTGCTCAGCCGCAAGCGTTTCCTCAACGAATATTTTATGTCGGCGTTCTCTGTCTGCAAGATAATCTATAAAAGAAGCAGCCTCTTTAATGAGCTCAGGAGATAGTGCCAGTAATATCTCCATTATATGCTCAACGTCAGGGTTCGTCACGGCAGTCTTAGTGGCCGTATCTGTCATTGTTTCGCTCATATTAAAAGTATATCATGGAAAGAGATAAAGAATCCACCGTAGGCGATAAGGAGAAAACAATGACAAATGAGGTGGATATGTTCGGGGATTTGTCAGTAGAAGTCAGGCAATCGCAAGCTCTACGAGCAGAGCGAATCCGGCTGCGTATGAAGCGCACGGCTGAAGACATAGTCGAGATAGGCAGAGAACTCACAGAGGCTAAGGCGGAGCTGGGACATGGGAATTTTGACAACTGGATTAAACAGGAATTTGAAATGAGCAAGCCCACTGCTTTAAGGTTTATGCGTGTATATGAAAACTTTGGGAGCAAAAACGTCAATTTGACGCATTTAAGCGTAAGTGCATTATACCTTTTGGCTGAATCCTCAACCCCAGAACCCGTAGTGCAGGAAGTTATAGCCCGCACAGAACAGGGTGAAACCCTAACGGTAGCGCAGGTTAAGAGCCTAAAGATGCAGCTAAAGGCCAAAGAAGACGTAGCTAAGGCGGAAATAGAACGGGCGGCTAAGTTAAAAGAAGAGAACTGTCGGCTACTTGATTCTATAACGGAATTGAGGACTAAACTGGACAAGCAGACAACCCCGACAAAGACTGACAAAAAATATTTTTTTGCTTGAGGTCATGTTTGATAAAAAGATATTGACAAAGATACCTACACTTATGCCAGAATGAAGGTATGGGCTTAACTAATATAACTTTTGACGCCGATTGCAAGGACGGGGCGCTACATAATTTCATTCGGGATAAACTTAAAACGCACAGTGAGCCAACCAAAAAGGATACGCCACGCGGAGAGCCGTTACTCTATAAAAAGAAACTATCAGCGGCACTGCTTATGCTCACGAATTTAAACGGGCGGGAGATTTCTGAACTCACAGGAGCAGCTTATATTTCATTTAGGGAATGGAAAGGGCAGAGACGGTTCAAGGCATTGGTTGAGCAGCTAAACACGGAATACGCTGAGCAGTTTGTTCTCGATATGATGGACGGGTTAAGGGGTGAATTCAATATAAAATCCTTCGCGCCGATTAACGGTCTCGTCATATCCCTACCTCTTACTCTTGGTACCGCTTCACAGGCAGAGTTTAGACATTACAGCGACCAACTCAAAAAATTAATCCTGAAAACATTTAACGACCAACTAATCGCGCTTGATGACAAAGAGTTTGCGGTATGGTGTCGAATGGTGGGGTACACGTTCATTGGTAACTTTCTTGGCGTATCTGATGACGATATGAGGGTTGCGCTGGCCGATGAACTTAACCGTATCAGCATTATGACGGCTAAGTTTATGCGAGCGGCAGTTGATGAAGGCTATAAAAAAGTAGAAATGGAGCTTTGGGAGGCAGAGGATATAAAACGCACAACTGGATTTGTGAACATGTATCTAAGAAAGGCCGTTTTTAACGAGCCGGAACGAGCTTGAAAATAAACGAGGCTGACGTTAGCGCGTCAGCCGTGGGATTACTTGGTAATTTATAGCGTCTCAGATAGCTATATCCTACCAAAATCCCCGTTTAAAGTCAAGTAAAAAATTAGTGAGGTAGTACCATGACCATGTTTTCTATGTTACAAATTAGACACAAGACCCTTATCGCCCGCGATAGTGCTAAATCGCTTATCAAGAGCTTGAGGTGCAGAGGGGGTGTCCCACATGAGTAAGATTACAGACAAACCCGACTATGACATTATCGAGGTTATCGGACGGGATATAGAACTTAAAATGGGTAAAGCGGGCGAATATTGGGGGCTTGCCTTTTGCCACGAGGATGCCGAGCCAAGTTTGAGGGTGAATAAAGAGAAGCAAGCCTACTTTTGCGACCCCTGTAACAAAGGCGGTAACGTTTATACCTATGTCAAAAAAAGGTTTAACTTGTCAAAAGAAGAGGCGCGTAAATGGCTTGCCGATAATTTTCCTACCGGTAAGGACGCTGTAAGGCAAGCTAAAAGAAAAACAAAGGGAACTATCATAGCCACGTTTGACTATAAAGACGAGGACGGTCAGCTGCTTTATCAGATTGTAAGGTACGACCCTAAGAGTTTTGCACAACGCAGACCTGACAGTCGGGGCGGCTGGCAGTGGGGTATTGCAGGCGTTAGGCGTGTGTTATACCGCTTGCCGGAGCTTAGTAAAACTACAGATGTCTTTATACCTGAAGGGGAAGGGTGCGCGGACATACTGAACGAGCTTGGATTGCCTGCCACATGTAATATGATGGGCGCAGGGAAATGGGAACACGAATATAATACGTATATTACTGGCAAGCAAGTTTTTTTATTGCCTGACAATGATGATACAGGCCGTAAGGATGTGGTAAAAAAAGCAAAAGAACTTTTACCAGTTGCCGCTTCTGTTGAGGTGATAGAGCTTGCTGGATTAAAAGAAAAGGGTGATATTGTTGATTGGGTAAAGGAACGAAGGACACAAGATTGGACTGATGAACAGATTAAGGCCGAACTACTACGGCTGGCCGATAGTGCCATTGACGCACAGGATTGGTTAGCTTTACAGCAGGATATACCATCGATCGACGCAGAGGCCGACCAGTGCGATTTGCCTTTTTGCTTTTGGCGGATAGACAAGAACAACGAAATCGTGATATTGCAGAGCTATTTAATAGACGTTCTTCGGGATAGGGGGTTTTTCTATTTGAAACTTCCAGACAACAAAGGTGTACAACTGGTGCGCATGGTTGACAATATCCTTTCGGAAGTTTCAGAAATGGAACTATCGCATTTTGTTCAAAACAACCTATTAAATGAACTGCCGGATAATATCATAGACTATAAAGGTGGCGAAGTTGCCAAACATACCCTACGTGAAAAGGTTACGCGCGGCATTGCTTCATATCTTGAAAAAAGAAAGTTGTCGTCTTTGCCATTTAGGGACATAATGTTTATGAGGGACACACAAGGTACGTCTTACCATTTCTTTAAAAACGGCTTCATAGAAATTACTGCTGACGATGTTCGACTAAAAGACTATAGTTGTTTACATTTGCCGATATGGGACAGCCAGCGGATACCTTTTGATATTGAAGTTATTACAGATGTAAAAAGGCTTGAAGTGTCGAACTTTGCAAAGTTCACAGAGAAGATATGTAGTCGTAAAACTGAAAACGGGGATGAGCTTGATAAGAGGCGATATAAGGCTTTAGTGGCAGTTATCGGGTATCTTCTGCACAACTTCAATGACGATACCAATCGGACGGCAATAATTTTATCTGACGGGTGCTTGGATACAACCCCGCAGGGCGGTACTGGTAAAGGGCTTCTACTAAAAGCAATTGGATGTTTAAGACGGGTAACGACTATCGATGGTAAGAATCTTAGAAAAGATGACCGATTTGCATTTTCTGAATTAGGGCTAGACACCGCCATAGTTCATATCAATGATGTAAAGAAAAACTTTGACCTTGAAACTATCTTTACTTATATTACCGACTATTGGAAATATGAGGGGAAGGGTGTGAACAGGATTTCTTTTACCGCTGAAACCAGCCCTAAGACGGCTATCTGCACAAATTATAGCGTTCGCGGCGATGGGGCTTCACATGACCGCAGGAAGTTTGAGCTTGAACTTCTGCCTTATTTTCAGGGTAAAACTTATACGCCCAAAATGGCTTTTTGTGAAGAATTTTTTAAGGCTTCATGGACTAATGACGACTGGTGCGTGTTCTATAACTTCTTGTTTCGTTGCGTTCAGGCGTTCTTAAACTGCAAAGACGGCGCAATACCAGACTATGAAAGTGATACCCTTCTAAAAAAGAAGCTGATACTTGAAATAGGATTATCATTTATCGAGTTCGCTGATGAGCTTGAACGGGACATTTTTCATGTTGCAAGCGATGTTTATGATGATTTCCTACTTAGGCTTTCAGATGACAAGAGAAGGAAATATAATACTACTTTGTTTGGTTTACACCTTAAAAAATACTGTGAAATTAATAATTTGACTCTTGATAAAATAGGAAAATGGCATGAAAAAGATGGACATGAGCCAAAAGGGAAGGTCAAGAAGGGGTATATACTTTGGAAAAAGAAATGACGTGTTTTCAAGGTGTTACAGTTCCTTACCAGTTCTTACCAGTTCTTACCAGTTTGATTTTCAAACCGGTAAGAAATTTTTTGGCTTTCTATGCGGGTTTACAGACAAAAAAACACAACTCTTACCAGCTTACCAGTTTTTTTCTAAAAATATATGGGACATAGGTATAAATATATATTTATATATAGGGATAGAAAAGGATACATAAGAGTGGGTAGTGAAATAATAAGCGGTAAAACTGGTAAGCCGGTAAGGAAGCACTCTAACTATTTGAATTTATTAAATAAATTACCTTACCAGTTTTTTTACAAACCGGTAAGAACTGGTAAAACCGGTAAGGAACTGGTAAGGGGATAATGGGACTATCTGAAATCTTAGAGGAGCTTAAGAACCAGATACAGCCGATAGAACCAGTACCCCCGCCACTTTTCAAGCATTTGATGGGGGCAGGAGAGACTGAAAACGAACCTTCGACCATAACAAATGAGCTGCCCCCTGACACTTCTTTTTTGGTATCACCAGAGGCAAAAAATACTGAAAAAAATGACGCTGAAACGATAAAAACACAAAATGAAAATGTCGAGCTGGAAACCGCCACTGAAACGCACATTGAAAGCACAGACGCAAACCTAAACCGCAGGATATTTTCAAAGGTGCTGAATTGCCATGTATGGATAGTACCGGACGCGGACGAAGTGAAACGGCTTAGAGCTTCGGGGGTAACGGAAACCATATATACCATAGACGAAACACGATTTTTACGCGGCAGTAAGCCGGAACACCTAAAGGCCGTAAATGAGGTAAAGACGGTATTTTCTGATAGCAGGGTGGTTAGCAGTAATCCAAGACGGGCGGACACAAACACGGCCAGCACAGAAGATATGCTGGATAGTTCCAAGAAAACACAGGCAGAGACCTCCCTTCCCTGTCTTATCTCTGGTGAGGTGGACTATAAGCAATGGCACAAATGTAGAGGCTGGAGTATGAAATATCATGCCGACATGGGCAAGTTAGAACGGGCATGCAGAATATCCAGCGACTGGTGTAGGCGGCTTTATCAGGACACAGACGGGGCGCGTATTGAGACTGTACTAAAGAATGATAGTGCGCATAATGAAATCAATAATCCGGCGACTGACCGGGGAATAGGGGGTAATAATTGCAGATAGAAGTATCAAATGATGTACGCTTCAAGACCGCAGAACTACCAAAGACTGTACTGGATACATTAGTGAGCTACTGCTGGAACGTCAGGATTCGTCAAATATGACGAGGCCGAAGTGTAAAATCTGTAATCATGCAGAGCGGGCTAAGATTGAAAGTGAAATCCTTGCCGGTGTTTCTTTACGGGAGATTGCCAAGTCTTACGGGTTTTCAAGAATGGCGCCGTCAACCCATAAGCCGCACATGGGGGTGTCTTTCCAAGAGGCCATTGTTAAGCAAGAGGAACGCCGGAATTTAAGCGTCTATGATTCAATACTTGCCTTGCACGACAAGACGCTTCTGATTCTGAATAGGGCAGAACAAGAAGGAGACCTGAGAACCTGTCTGCTGGCCGTCAGTGAAGCGCGTAGAAACCTTGAGCTTATCTCTAAACTAACAGGGGAACTAAAAGATAATACCGTAAATATCCTTATAAACCCTGAATTCCAGCAGGTAAGCGTCGCTATTTTCAACGCACTTGAGGCATACCCCCAGGCACGGTTAGCGGTATCAGAGGTGTTGAGTGCAGATTAAGGCCGCAATGCGATACATACTTAATCCGATTGCCTTTGCAGAGGAAGTCTTAGGCTTCACGCCTGACGACTGGCAGCGTGAAATCATGTTGAGCGCGTCAAAGCGTATGCTGCTGAACTGTTGCAGGCAATCTGGGAAATCCACCACAACGGCGATAATCGCACTACACAGGGCTTTGTTTTGGGCGAACTCAAAGATTTTACTTGTATCGCCTAGTCAAAAACAATCGTCAGAGCTATTTCGGAAGGTTATGGGTTTTTATCGTCTAATTCCAAACATGCCAAAACCAGAAGAGGAAAACAAACTGTCTCTGGAGCTGCGTAACGGCAGCCGGATTATCTCGTTGCCGTCTAACGAGGACACAATTAGAGGATATAGCGCGGTGTCTATATTAATCGAGGACGAGGCCAGCAGAGTTTCAGACGAACTGTATAAGGCGGTGCGTCCTATGCTGGCGGTGTCCGGCGGTAGGCTTGTGTTGCTAAGTACCCCGCACGGGGAAACGGGGCACTTTTACAATGAATGGCATGGGGATAGTAATTGGTTGAGAATGAAAATAACAGCCAACGACTGTCCGCGTATAAGTAAAGAATTTCTGGAGGAGGAAAGGCAGTCGTTAGGGGACGCATGGTTTAAGTCTGAGTACATGGGGGAGTTTATCCCAGATAATAATCAGCTTTTTAGTCGTTCAATAATAGAGGCCGCCTTCAGTAATTCTATCAACTCGTTTTCCTTCTTAGACGACCGAGTGCCAGCAAGCCAGAACCTTGCCGGGGAGATATCAAAGAGAGCCATATCAAACAACGTGCAATTAATTAAAATTTAAAGGGGGAATAAAACAATGGACGAAAAGTATTATATCTCGATCGACTTAGGGCAGGCCGCGGACTTCACTGCGATAGTTTGTCTGGAGCAGTTTACCAGATACAACAACAAGAGCAAAAAAGAGATACGCTACAATCTGAGATACGTTGAGAAATTGCCGTTGGGGACGACATATCCGACCGTTGTCGAGAAATCAAAGCAGGTCATCGAGAAGGTAGGCAACGATAAGACGACCTTAGTTATGGACGCAACTGGTGTCGGGCGTCCTGTATTCGACATGTTCAAAGAGGCAAAACTAAGTAAGCGTCAAGAAAACCCCATCTTTACACGGGAAAGCGCAGCTGTCATAATGAGCCGAAACAAGGAGGTTCATGGTGACGAGCAAAAGGAAGCAGGCATCAGTCATAAAGGAATCCAGCTATTGGAAGGCGCACATAGAAGCATGGCGGGCAAGTGGGAAGACACAGGCAGAGTACTGTCGGCAGTATGAGTTAAAGTTAAAAGCCTTCGCCTATCGAAAGAGACGATCTGAAAAGTCCTCGGCAAAGCCATTATTTTATCCTGTGAGAATAGTAGCCGAGGAGCAGATTGAGAAAACAAGCCCCTCTCTAAGGCTGATGATAGGAACAAGATATTGCATAGAAGTCAGAGAGGGATTCAATCCGGCAACGCTAAGGCAGCTATTAGAGACGTTGGAGCGATGATATATCAAAGCGCATCGAATATTCGAGTTTATCTGGCCGGAGGCAGCACGGACATGAGGAAATCGATAAACGGGTTGTCGATGCTTGTAGAAGGGGCACTGGAGCTTGATCCATTTTCGGGCTATCTGTTTGTATTCAGCAATCGAAGGCGTAACATAGTGAAGGTATTATATTGGGACAGGAACGGATTCTGTCTGTGGCAGAAGCGTCTTGAGAAGGACAGGTTCAAATGGCCGGAGACGACAAGTAAGAGTTTGGAGATAGGGACGAGAGAGCTAAACTGGCTGCTTGACGGGTTGGAAATCAATCAGAGCAATGCCCATGGAAGGCTTAGATACGGAACGGTTTTATGAATTAAATAGTGCATAATAACAAATAGTTATGCTATTATATTTTTGATGATAGCAGAGACCGAAACACTTCCTGAAGACGTAGTATCGCTTAAGGAAATAATAGTAACACAGAGACGGGAATACGAGTCTTATGTCCATATACTAGAGGAACAGGTGCGCTTGCTGAAGGCGAAACTGTTTGGCCGCAAGAGTGAGAAGTCTGAAGCATCAGAAGAACAACTGCAACTATTCGATGAGATAGAGGCAACCCCGCCTGAAGCTAAAGAGGTCAACGTACCTGCCCACAGTCGCAAACGAGGAGGGCGGAGGCCGTTGCCGGAAGACCTTCCGCGAATCGAGGAGATACATGATATAAAAGAAGAGGAGAAGATTTGTGTCTGTGGAAGCCATCTAAGCCGTATAGGGGAAGAGGTATCCGAGAAACTGGACATAGTACCGGCAATGATGCAGGTAATACGGCACATAAGATATAAGTACGCCTGCAAGAGCTGCGATGGGGTTGAAGGTGCAGTGGTAAAGACAGCGGAGTTGCCGCCGCAGATAATCCCACAGGGGATAGCCACACCGGGGCTGCTGGCACAGATATTAACATCAAAGTTTGTAGATGCGTTGCCGTTATATCGGCAAGAAAAGATATATCATAGAATAGGAGTGGAACTAAGCCGAGCCACGATGTCCAACTGGGCAATACAAGCGGCGCAGAAATGTATGATTCTGATAGAGCTGCTCATAGGAGAAATAAGGTCTGGGCCGGTAATCAATATAGACGAGACAACGGTGCAGGTGATGAAAGAAGAGGGACGCTCTGACAAAACGAAGTCCTACATGTGGATATTTCGGGGAGGAGAACCTGAGAAACCGGCATTAATCTATCAGTATCACAGGACACGAGCAGGGGATGTGGCACGTAGTTTTCTGTCAGGGTATGAGGGGTATGTGCAGACTGATGGATACGCAGGGTATGATTTCCTTGAATCTATAGAAGGGATAGTGCATGTTGGCTGTTGGGCACATGCGCGGCGTAAGTTTGTGGAGGCGATAGAGGCACAGCCGAAAAATAAGAGAAGGCGTGGCAGCGGAGAAGTAGCTATGGAATATATAGGCCAGTTGTATGGCATTGAGAAAAAGGCACTGGGGCTTTCAGATGATGAACTGTATAGAATCCGGCAGAATGAGGTAAAGCCGTTGCTTGAGGAATTTAGATTATGGCTGATAGAACGAGAGAAGGCAATACCGCCGAAGGGTTTATTAGGTACAGCGATAAGATATACGCTGAACCAATGGGCTAAACTTGAGCGTTACATAAAAGATGGCCGTTTAAGACCTGATAACAACTTGGCTGAAAATGCGATAAGGCCGTTTGTCTTAGGTCGTAAGAACTGGTTATTCTCCGGCCATCCACGCGGTGCTGAGGCAAGTGCTGCCCTATACAGCCTGATAGAAACGGCCAAGGCAAACAAGCTGGAGCCTTATAAATATTTGCGTCATGTATTTGAACGGCTGCCATATGCCAAGAATGAAGACGACTATAAATCCCTGCTGCCACAATATGTCGATAGGAATGTGCTTGCCGTGAAATCAGATGGTGTAGTTATTTAGACGCTTACAATGTTTCTTTGCAAATGCTATATCCTCTGGTGTTCGCTCGTATGGCTCTGCCTTTTTAGCAAGCGGCACTGTCGATTTAAATAAGTCCGGCTGTGGCTGCCAGCTCTCCGCAGACGCTTACATTTAAACAACACTCGTTGGGGAAATTGGGCAAACCGAATTGCCTCAATGAGGATGTTAGCTGGCATAGAAACCTATAGTGATGAATTACTCAAAAAACACTTGAATTCTCCAGATATTATCAATGCTAACTCTATAGTAATGCTTAACATTGATACGGTTATTCTAAGAAATAGAAACTGGAGGAATGTAACAGTAGAAGTTCGTCAAGGTGATAACTCATGGCCAGAGAATAATCGATGGATAGGACGTCGCTCACTATCCACAGGAGAGGAATGGCCAGTTCAAAGCTCTGGTGAAGATGTTTGGTATAGAAGGGATGCAAATCCAGACAATCCAGACGGAAACATGACTGTATGGATACACAGACCATGTTATGGTAATGGAGCGACTTATGTTGAAGAAATATAATAAAACAAAA
>PEAB01000080.1:0-14489 GCA_002753395.1 Nitrospirae bacterium MYbinv3
CCTTTAGTCGACCATTAGCCCTTTCTACCGATGTACGTTCGTTATATCTTATAGCCTCTGCATGAGACATTGGTAAAGCGTTTCCACGACGGGGATTTTTGTCTATTATCGGTACATGCCCAAAAGCTTTGCTAACCCCATATATTGGTCCAGCATCATAGGCTGAATCCATATCGATTTAAGTTTGGGAGACTTATTTTATCATAAGGAGAGCTAAAACTTCTTTCGTTTAGGAGTTTTGCAAGAGGCTCAATAGGCTGTTTGTATTGCTCAAGAGGAAAAACATGGAGTGAAAAACGTGAGGTATTTCATATTTTTCACTTAACTTATGGGTGTTGTCAAAGAAGGAGAGGCTCTGCCTATTGACGCAGGGGTTCGCAGCCCCTCCCCTCGGCCCCCTCCGCAAGGTGACCAGTCCCCATTGAGCCAGGAGTCGCTGCCCCCTTGACCCCGTTAAAATATATCTTTGTTCCCATCAATTTTATATGCACCTGATACTCCCCTTTTAAAAAACCTTGTTGACATAACACGGTTATAAGATATATTATCAATAGGGCAGCGTCGTTAGATATCGGGGCGTAGCGCAGTTTGGTAGCGCGTACGGTTCGGGACCGTAAGGCCGCTGGTTCAAATCCAGTCGCCCCGATTAAAAAAAGCAACGAAATATTAGAAGAGGAAAACGCAATTGAGTAAGAATTACTTTTTTGGTAAATATCTGATTGACAGAGAGCTTGTCAAGGTAGAAGACGTCTTGGAGGCGCTGCAATATCAGAAGAAGAAGGTACAGCCCTTTGAAAAGGTAGCCATAGAGCTTGGTTTCCTTGATATGAAGCAGGTGTTTCAAATACTGACTTACCAGGCAGATTCTGACTTCACCTTTGAAGAGATGGCACTTAAGAAGAAGTTTATGACACAGGAGCAGGTAGACAGGGTAAAGAACTATATAGAAGACCAGAAACCCTTTATTGGCAATACGCTTGTGATGTTGAGCAAGATATCCGAAGACGTAATGAAGCATGAGTTAGAGACATATGAGAAAGTGATAGAAAAACATCAGAGAATAGCCGAGATGCTCAAACACATCGTACTGTTTAAGTTTTTAAATGAAAGCGCTCTTGAGTCCCTTGCATATATAGCTGAGATCGAGGAATATGAACCAAATGCAAGGATTGTAATAGAGGGTGAGGCAGCTGATTGTTTTTATTGCGTTGTATCTGGCGCCTTACAGGTTACTAAGAATAACCCCGAGCAGGAAGAGCAAGAGGTCTATCTCAGTAATATTGAGAAAAACGATGTTTTTGGTGAGTCCTGTGTGTTTGAAAGCGGTAGGAGAACGGCTAACGTTAATGCTGAGGTAATGTCTTTGCTTATCCGTTTCGATAAAAATGCCTTCATAGAGTTCATAAAACATCACCCCAAGGCCTCCATGCCTATCCTGATTTTTATAATACAGAGGCTTATGGCCAGGCTTGAAAACACGGGTAGAGAGTTGGCCTACGTACGAAAGCAAAGCACGGCCAATTATGATGTCAACACCCTGATACAAGAATTCTTGTAGGCGTGTATATCCATATTCAGTTTCCTTGCCCATTTAAAACCCAGCATGTTAAGGTAACCATAGCATATGACAGTTAAGAAAATACCAATAATACAACGGCTTATAGACATAATAAATGCACATAGAGAGTTTCCTGCTATGTCGCGCACAATTGCCCTTGTGAGCAAGCAGACATCAGCCACTAGTGAGGCATCTGTCACAGAGCTTACAAACACTATTTTAGACGACTTCGCACTGACCAATAAGCTGCTCCGAATGGTTAACACCGCCTTTTATGCAAAGTACCACGGTGCTGGCAGGATCAATACCGTCTCACGCGCAGTCTACATATTGGGATTTCACCACGTTAGAGATGCAGCGCTCTCCCTTATGCTCTTTGAACATATTAAGAACAAGGCTCTTGCCTCAGAACTTAGAGAGTCCTTTCTGACCTCGTTTATGAGCGGGGTTATAGCAAAGGAGATGGGCAGGAAGATAGGCATTAAAGACATCGAGGAGGCCTTTATCTGCTCTATGTTCCACGACCTTGGAAAGTTATTGACAAGGTTTTATCTACCTGAGGAACACCAGAAGATAAGAGAACTTGCCGTTGCACAGCAGGCTACCGAAGATGAAGTAGCTGTCTCTGTCATAAATACGTCTTATGACACCATTGGTATAGAGATGGCTAAGCACTGGAATTTCTCAGATAGCATTGTGTACTGTATGCAAAAAATCCCCTTGTACAAGCTGACTAAACCTACAAACGACTTAGAAATGACTAGAGATCTCTCGATATTCTCCAACAAGTTGTGTGAACTGATGAATAAGGCACCATTTAAATTGGATGAATGGAAAAAGACTCTAAGCACCTTTAAGCACCGCTTTGATACATGTTTCGTCACTGATGAGAAAATGCTAACTGATGTCCTCGAGACCTCGTTTAACGAACTAATCGCGTATTGCGATAACAACAGTTTTAGCACAGATCAGAGTCATTTCCTAAAAAAATTAGGCTTTCTAATAAAAGGCCAAGAGATGTCAAAGAAGGGTGAGAAGGATTTTCATGCTTTAGCGAAAAAACCTATGCAGATACTTGACAATCTATCTGACGGTGAGGGGGATAGCGCAGAGGTTGTAACACCTGAAGACATCCTCACAAAGGGAATCCTAGAGATAGCAAATACCCTACTAGAGAGCTTTACTCTAAATGACATACTACGGATGATATTAGAGGTGATGTACAGGGGTATGGAGTTTACGCATGTTATCATAAGTATCAAGAATTCAAGAGAACCGTACATGGACGGACGTTTTGGCTTTGGACCCAAAATAGACAAGCTCGTGAAGTTGTTCCGATTTCAGATTGACAAATCCTTAAACGATGTCTTTAACATATCCCTCAACAAGGACTCTATTGTTCTCATTAACAACATTGATGACGTGGAGATTCAATCTTGCATACCTGCATTGTTGCGCACCGCTTTTAATGCCCAAACGTTTATCCTGATTCCCATTACACTGCGAAAACTTCCTATCGCCTTAATCTATGGCGACTGGGCAAAGGTTGATCCCAAGATGCTTGATCCAAAGCGTCTAAGATATGCAAAGACACTTAGAAATCAGGCTATGTTAGCAATAAAGCAATCCATGTAAGACGGCCATGAAACTGATTCTGTTTGATATAGACGGTACGCTGATCAGCGCTGGCGGAGCCGGGATAAGGAGTCTTGAGAAGGCATTCAATGAGATATTTTCTATTAAAGACGCCTTCAAAAACCTAACACTGGCCGGGAAGACCGACCTGCAGATCTTCAAAGAAGGTCTCAACCATTACGGAATCACAGAGAGTGAGGGCGTTTTAGCTCGGATAGAAGGGTTATACCTTCAACACCTTAAGGGTGAGATTAACAACAACGACAAACATGTCAAGGCCGGTATCGTGCCGCTTTTGGAACGTTTGCAGGGGCATTATACGGTAGGTCTTCTGACTGGAAACCTCCTTGATGGTGCGCGTATTAAACTCTCTAGCCTTAATCTATGGCATTACTTCGAGGATGGCGCCTACGGCAGCGACCTTGAAGACAGGGTAGGGCTACTGCCCATAGCAGTTGCCAGATTTCACAAGAAAACGGGGATAAAATTCGCATATGAGAGCTGCGTTGTCATTGGCGACACCCCAAGAGATGTGGCAGCAAGCAAGTGTCACGGCGCCAAGGCTCTTGCCGTAGCCACAGGGCCTTACTCGTATGCCCAATTGCTGCAGACTGGAGCCGACGCCGTCTTTGAAGATCTGTCAGACACACAGGCCGTTATTGACTTTCTTGCTTGACCAGGTTATTGCGGTGCTGTATATAGGCATCCCGAAGGGCAACATAAGGGTCAAGTGAGGAGCTTTTGATATCCTCATAATCTCCTATGTGCAATGAGGTCTTGTTAAAATACTTGTAAACGTTCAAAGAGAGGGAACCCTCAAGGCTGCCGACGTAACTGATAGGGCTAAGGGCCAGATCGCCAACATAGCCAAAGGAATCCCTCAAGGACATCGGACCTAAGAACGGCCATACGATGTAGAACCCATGCCCCGCCCCGTAAGTGCCAAGCGTCAAACCCATGTCTTTCTTGTTTGAACTCAACTTAAAGCTGCCTGTTGCCACATCACCTAACCCCCAGACCCCAATAGTTGTGTTTATCCCAAACCGGGCCAGCTCAATCCCTGCCTCGTCGAACTTAAGCTGTAACAACGAATTCACTAAACGAACAGGCATAAGCAGATTGTGAAAGAAGTTGCCTACAACCACACGCTCATCCTCGCCAACAAAGGCTGAATACCCAGCACTTAAGGGTTTTATCACCCAAAAGTAGAACTTATCGTTGAACTCAAACATGATGCGGTTTGTGGCTTCAAAAGGGTCATCTATGGCCGATGACGAAGCCCCATTGCTCGCTGTAGCCTCATTGACCTCACCCCACGCTTTGGCATTACCGTAAGGTATCACCTCAATAACAAAAAGCAACAGCACATTAACGACAACAAACAAATAGAAAATCCTCACTCTCAAGCTGTTAAACATAAACATCCTCCGTAATTTAATAAGAAATAGTATCTTCTTTATATTTCATGGTAACGATGCTTTTACGCTTTCTGGATTCCTGTTTACCCCTGTTCAAGCCAGGGTAGACTGTGGAATGACATATATGGAGAACGGCCATTACTGTCATTCCCACGAAAGTGGGAATCCATAGTCTTGAAACCATAAACAATTTTACAATGCTTTTTAAAGAGGATACAAAAAATATGTAGTATAGCACAAGTTTAATTGCTGTTACCACATATCATGCCACAATTTTAACCATACAAGAATTTTACACGATCATATATAAAATAGTAAAAGCACGTGGTGCACAATCCCATTCTGACCTCTCATCAAGTGCTACGTTTATTAGTCTTAAAATGCCATAAAATTAGCCCTCACAGTCGATTATGAGAAAACCGGCGTTTTACTGTGCTAGGAAAATTTTACCTATGTAATAAGTTGTTAATAAGTGTTTATAAAGGTTTCATTACCCTGATGACTGTTAAACTTCTACAGAGTGCACAAATATTGATCAGTTGGAAAATTGACTTTGACTCGGAACATAATTCCTCTAATGATTAAATACTTTACTTTAAATACTTAAACCATCTCTTTAAGATTTACGTAAACCCGCAGACGCAATGACTCACATCACCATATAGACATAATTTAAAGCGTACAGTTATGATAAACATAAACTCACTTAGAAAAAGGAGGCATAGGGAATGAAAAGACGTGACTTCTTAATGGCAGGTGCGGTGGCGGCCGCCTCGGCAACGGTTACCGGTCTAAAGACGGAGGCTGCAGAGCAAAGCCAATCTGTGATAAAGCGCTATAATCAGATCGGTAAGACCAGCCTTAAAATGAGTGACATATCCTTTGGCACGGGTTCTCTACCATCTGCTTCGATGGTATTGAGGGCGGTAGACCGCGGCATTAACTACTTTGACACAGCCCCCGATTACGGACGTGCCGAGGATCACATAGGAGAGGCCATGAAAAACCTCAAGCGGGACAAGGTCATCATAGCGTCAAAGTTCTGTAACCCGCTTGCTTATCCAGCCCACCTGCCGCATGGCACAAGCAAGGAATATTATATCAAGGCTGTGGAAGGGAGCCTCAAGCGCCTTAAGACTGACTACATAGACATATGCTTTGTCCACGCTATGGGTGAGGTGAGCAAGGATGTGGATATGGAAAAGAAACGCCTCATGGATGAAAACATGTTCTCAGCCGCCGAGTCCCTCAAAAAGACTGGCAAGCTGCGTTACCTGGCCGTCTCATCACATGGTCCATCAAACATGGAAGAGCTGCTAATGGCCGCTGTTGTCTCTGGAAAGTACGATATAATCATGCCCTCGTTCAACTTCCTCAAGTTCCCTAAGCTGCCCGATATAATTAAGGAGGCAAAAAACAAGGGTGTTGGGGTTGTAGCCATGAAGACCCTTGCCGGTGCCAAGGAGATGAACCTGGACTTCAAGACGGCTGATTTTGCCCAGTCGGCCTTTAAGTGGGTATTGAAACACCCAGAGGTAAACGGTCTAGTTGTGACTATGAAGAACCTCTCCGACCTGGATAACTATATACCAGCCTCCGGTCAGGCCTTTGAGGCAAAAGACCAGGAGATACTAAACGCTTATGCACGTCTCTACGGCAGTTCCTACTGCCGTACCGGATGCAGTCAGTGCCAGGACGCCTGCGCCAGAGGGGTTGAGATAGCCAGCACGCTCAGGTATCAGATGTACTTCAAGGACTATGGTATGGAAAAACGGGCGATAACGTCTTACTCTGCCTTAAGCGCAAAGGCAGATGCCTGTCTCAACTGTGTTTCGCCTACCTGCACGGAAGCATGTCCATACGGTTTACCGGTTTCTAATATGCTTCAGGCCGCACACAAAGACCTGACCTTCTATGCCTAAGCTCAGCGTAATATCTCGACTTGTGCTTGTTGCCCTGTTGCCGGTTATTGGTCTGACACTTTATGCAACCGGCCAGAGGTATGACCCTGGATTGATGAACTTCAAGGCCGCCGGTACTTCGGAAGGGGCTGCTGACATAAACTTCCCACGTGAGATAGGCGATTTTCTGATGAAAGGCCAGAGCCGTACCTTTACCAAGGACAACCTCTTTGAGTACGTAGACGGCCATGCCGAGTATCTTATCAACAACGGTTTTGTAAAACTTTATGTAGCCGAGTATGTAAAAAAAACCTCTTCCGACCAGACCCCAGAGGTAGTGGTTGACGTCTACGTTATGGGCGAACCCGAACACGCCTTTGGGGTACTCATGGACAGCGCTACCTCCGGCAACGATGAGGTAAAAGTCGGGTTGATGGGTTACAAGACTGACAGCGGTGTGAGCTTTTTTGCCGGCTCCTACTATGTGCACATCACGGCCTTTAAGGCACAGTTGCAGGTAGAGAGCCTTGCGCAGGCCATCAACAGCGCCCTCGATGTCAAGTCCGAGGCGTTTTCACTATTTGACAGGCTGCCCGACATCGGAAAGGTCGTTTCTACTCGCTATTTTAAGGAAAACTACAGGGGACTGGACTTCATCCACAACGCCATAGAGCGTCAGTACGATATAGACGGTAAGGAGATTCAGGTAGCCCTGGTCACCGGCGGGAAGGATACTATCAACAGGCTTTTTTCGGCCTTTATGGCATACTTTGAAAAGTCTGGCGTCAGATACGTTAAGTCAGAAATCGCAGGGATGAGTTGTTATAAGGCAGCGGATAAATACGAGGGAGATTGGTTTTTGATCCCAGCCGGCGATGCCATTTTCAGTGTATATGGGGCTGTCAGTGACGACTTAGCAACTAAGGTTGTCGCAAAGATCAAGAAGTAACGTACAGTTGCTGATAAATAAGGAGAACAATGGAGGATTTAGAAAATCTAATAGAGGAAGTAATCATTGAACCTTTAGATGATCCCGATGGGGGTTTACAGTTGAGAGAAGAGTTTGAGAATGAATTAGATCGAAGACTAAATAAACAATCTAAAATAATCCCACATGCCGAGGTGATGAAAATATTTGCGTGAGCTTGGATGGTCTGAAGAGGCAATAGAAGATTTAAAAAAACTTGATAAGCAAGTAGCGCAAAGAATTGTAAAAAGAGTTTTATGGCTATTTGAGAATTTCGATGATATAATGCCAGAGAGTCTTTCAGGGAAGCGTAAGGGTGAGTTTAAGTTCAAGATTGGAGGGTTATATACAAAATAGGAAACAATAGAATCGTTATTCATGCTGTAGGGCATCGAAGTGAAATATATCAGTGAGGGCTGTCTTTTGGACAGCGATGTCCCAGGCGATATGTTACTTGTCCATTCTGTGTAAAACAGAAGACACCAAGTGTACGATAAGAGGGAGCATATCGTTACCGACGCTAAGACACATTTTATTTGACAAGAAGGTAGATTATGATAGAAACTTTTAATAATGACGAGAAAGGTTATCAGACCTGGATT
The DNA here is from genome assembly GCA_002753395.1 of Nitrospirae bacterium MYbinv3. Lineage (GTDB taxonomy): Bacteria > Nitrospirota > Thermodesulfovibrionia > Thermodesulfovibrionales > Magnetobacteriaceae > Magnetobacterium. Next base: position 8,082 of record PEAB01000080.1, read on the forward strand.
GAGAACAATCCAAATGGTTTTGTAATCAACAGTGCTCCTAATCTAAGTACCGAGTCTTTATACCTGCATACCGCTGCATGTGGAACAATCAATCCTTTGAGACGTAAAAGGAAAGGAAAGAATACTCATAGGTCCTACATAAAAATGTGCTCAAACAATAGGAAAGAGCTTGATAATTGGGCTATGAGAGAACTTAGAATCAAATTACACGAATGTCATTTTTGCTTTAGAGTAACACCGGAGCGGTAAGTAACACGATACTGCAAGCATATTATGCACCGAGGATTCATCGGAAATGGGACAAACAGATTCCATGCCGCCGTTAGCTTTTTATGTCCACAAAGCCCTAAAGATGTGGTAAAATAAAATTATGCAGTTCGTATATGGTTTGACGTTAAAGACTATACTGAAGGATATCCCCAAGCGTTTTTTTAAGATGCTCAACGGCTTTGAGGACTCCAGGTTTCTGGATGTCCAATTACCTTTTGTCGAATATAGACAGCCGGATTTGTTAATGGAGCTTCCCGATAATTCCTTATTACACGTGGAGCTGCAATCCTCCAATGATAGTAATATGGAGTGGCGTATGCACGATTATTTTTGTATGATATACCATCAATACAAAAAGGTACCCAAACAACTATTACTCTATGTAGGTGATAAGGAGTTAAGGATGGGTAAGGGTATTGAACTAGAGTGTTTGCAGTTCAAGTATCGTTCAATGGACATCAGGGAGATAAATTGTGTTGAGCTAATGGACAGTGGTGAGCTAGGCGATGTACTATTATCCATCCTGTGTAAAACAGAAGACACAAAGGGTACGATAAGAGGGATTGTTACAAGGTCATATCCTATGCCAACAAAGGAAAGGGAGACATACATACTAAAGCTATTAAACCTGTCAAGGCTTAGAGGTCTGACCAACACAATAAAAAAGGAGGTAAAGAACATGCCTGTAATGATTGATGTAAGCAAAGATGAGCTTTATCTGGAAGGTAAGCTGGAAGGTAAACTAGAAGGCTTACTTGAGGGGATCACGGGGATGCTATAGATAAAATATGGCGTTGTTGGATTGGAACTCATGGATTTTGTAAAAGAAATGATGTCTGTCGAAAAGATAGAGAGCTTTAAGGAGTTGATTAAGAGGTCAAGGACTGTTGATGAGTTGAGGGAATTTCTTAAGGGATGATACAGATTTACGGGTTACCTATAGAAGTGTCAGTAAATCCGGGTCAAGGGGACTGATCCCCTTGTGGAGGGGTCTGAGGGAAGGCAAAGCCTCCCATTCTCTTTTCTTTTTTATTTTATGCCATCGAAGAACAACAAGATAGATCCGGTACTGAGCAGACGCGATTTTCTGATCAAGGCTGGTGTAACCTGTGCCATTGCCGCGGCGGCAGGGGGGTTGGGTGTTGTAACACACTCTAACCAACCTATGCATCGCAGCGAAGAGGCGGTTCACACATTTAATAAATACAGGGTCGACGCCTCAAGCGTATATCCCGGGATGGCAATAGCACACGGCAAGAACGTCAGAAAGATGGTGCAGGCAGCGATCGACAAGTTAGGAGGGCTGTCGAGATTTATTAAGCCCGGCGAGAGGGTGCTTATAAAGCCAAACGTGGGATGGGACCGGCAGCCGGAGATCGCTGCAAACACCAACCCTGAGGTTGTGGGTGCTGTTGTGGCCATGTGCGTGGAGGGCAGGGCATCAGAGGTATGGGTGACGGACGTCTCTATTAACGACCCATACAGGAGCTTTGCACGCTCTGGCATTGAGGCAGCCGTCTTGAAGGCCGGCGGGAAAGTCAAGTTTGTATCGGAGGATGATTTCCTGCAGACCGACATCAAGGGAGATGTCTTAAAGGTCTGGCCTGTGTGTAGATATTTCCATCAGGTGGATAAGCTGATAAATATCCCTGTTGTCAAACACCACTCTCTGAGCAAGTGCACGCTTGCCATGAAGAATTGGTACGGGGTCTTAGGAGGCCGCAGAAACCGCCTACATCAGGAGATAAACCTCTCGATAGTCGATCTGGCAAGTGCCATCCGACCCACGCTTACGGTCATGGATGCCACTCGTGTGCTCAAGAGAAACGGCCCCACGGGGGGAAGCGTCTCTGACGTTGAGGTAGCAGACACCATCATCGCCGGTGTTGACGAGGTGGCTATCGACGCCTACAGCCTCCGGTTTCTTGACCTGAACGTTGCGGACGTCCCATTTCTAAAGCTGGCCGAAGGACGAGGCGTTGGCTTGTCCGACTATAAATCCCTCAACCCGCAGGAGCTCCAGATAGGGTGAGGCATGATTATCAATAATAGACAATTTGTGCGTATACTCTACCAACGTGCTTCAACAACGCTGGATGTCATGTAACGTTGTAATTTTTGTAAGGAAAATTGCCTTTGTTGTTTACTCCGTTTATGTGGTATAATGTAAGCAATGGTACATTGTTGCTATGAAAATTAAATATATAGACTTATTTTGTGGCATCGGTGGTTTTAGAATTGCGGCAACTCAAGTTTTTGAAAGTCATAATATTTCTTCAGAATGTTTATTTTCAAGCGATATTGATTGTTATGCCCGTGAGTCATATAGAGCTAACTTTGGAGACTACCCTGATGGCGATATTACAGAAATCGACGCTAAAATTATTCCTAACCATGACTTGTTATTTGCGGGCTTCCCTTGCCAACCATTTAGCATTATTGGAAATGGCAAAGGATTTAACGATGTTCGTGGAACGCTTTTTTTTGATATCGTTAGAATATTAGAAGCAAAACACCCAAAAGGGTTTATTCTTGAAAATGTTAAAAGAATAGTACGCCATAAAAATGGCTATACTTTTAATAGGATACTTGAGACATTAAAAGAATTAGGTTATTTTGTGGATTACAAGGTTCTTAATGCCCTTGATTATGGATTGCCTCAAAAAAGAGAACGTGTTTTTATTGTGGGGTTTTATAAGGCTATAGTTTTTTCTTGGCCTCAAAGATTTGAAAGATTAACTCCTTTATCAGATATTTTAGAAACGAATGTTGATGAAAAATTTTTCGCTTCGCCTTATATTAAAGCAAAACGCATAGCAAAGCATAAGCCAAAGTTTGTGCCTTCTATTTGGCATGAAAACAAAGCGGGAAACATTAGCTCTTATCCATATTCTTGCTCATTGCGCGCTGGAGCTTCATACAACTACTTGCTTGTAAACGGAGAGCGTAGGCTTACGCCAAGAGAAATGTTAAGACTTCAAGGTTTTCCGGATTCTTTCAAAATTGTGGTGCCAGATTTGCATATACGGAAACAAGCTGGCAACGCAGTGCCCGTCAATCTAGTCAGCGCGGTATTGGATTCATTTTTACCAATATTACAATACGACTTTAATCAGCAGAGCTTAACATCAAAAATAAATGTGGGTACATATGACAGAGAAGAAATCCCCTCGCTTACGCAACGTTGATAAAATAAAACCCCCATATCCATTAAATAAGTTTCCAGAAAATTTTGGTTTTTGCGTTGGTCGAGAAATTGTCTACCTTCTTGCAACCAAAGGTAATTCAACCCTTGAAGGCGAAGAATGGGAAGAAATTTTTGCTACATGTATCGGAGCTGAATGGAAGCCATCAAATGTTGGATTAGACGATGTTGTTTTATCCGAATGCGCGTGGGGAGCTAAAACAGTAAAAGCAAACGTCCCTTCAAAACAAAAAAATGTTCGCTTAATTTCTGGTAGAAATTCTATTGACTATTCCTATGGAGAATCCTCAAGTAATGATACAAACCCAAATCATTTAGGAAATCTGGTTCTTACAATTTGGAATGAAAGAGTTTCAGCTATTCGCAAATTACATAAGCATGTACGCACAATCGTCTTAATAAAATCACACAATCTGGAAGAAGTAGCAATCTTTGAATTTGACACTATTAGGCATGAACCTGATTTATTTTATTGGGAATGGAATAAAAACAAAAATCTCGAAGGTTTTGAAATAACTACAAAAATTCATCGTTTTACTTGGCAGCGCCATGGCTCGCAATTCACAATTGTTGAGGAAGTTCCTGACGACTGTTTAATTATAAAGATAAAAACCCCAGCAAAATTTGATAAAGAGAGAGTTTTAAAAGGCATTGGTTTTGATGAAACTTGGGTAACTGTTATAAAGAGAAATGCCTGATAGCTTTTCAAAAATCAAGCGTTCTTTAATAATGAAATCTGTTAAATCGCGCGGCAATAAATCGACTGAATTGAAATTTATCAAATTCTTAAAGAAATTTCAAATAAAAGGCTGGCGGAGAAATTATAAGCTTAATGGCAAACCTGATTTTGTATTTCCTAAAAAGCGAGTTGTTATTTTCACAGACGGTTGTTTTTGGCACGGTCATAATTGCCGTAACACTAAACCTAAAGACAATGCCGCTTATTGGGAAGATAAAATCCAGAGAAATAAAACAAGAGACAAAATTATATCTGAGACTCTAGAACAAGCTGGATGGCAAGTTATTAGAGTATGGGAATGTGAGATTAAAAACGCCATATTATGTGAAAAGTTAAAGACATTAGTTGATGAGTATGAAAACAGTGGTTTGTCATGTCAAGGTAGGCAGGAATTACAAAACGATAATTGATAACATCAAGAGGTTAATGATTTATGACTAAAAAGTATCTGACATTAGCAAACATACGGCGGGCTTACGCAGTGTTTTTCTTTGCGCTCTTTATGCTCTTGCTGTTTCTGACCGACTTCAGACATCTCAAGGGGTATGAGACGTCGCTGTTTTTGGAGCTGTCTCCGCTAGTGTCACTTTCAACTCTTCTAACAGGCTGGAGCATGTATAAGGGGCTCGTCCTGTCACTGCTCATAATTATACCGGCGTTCTTTTTCGGCAGATTCTTCTGCTCCTGGGTATGTCCATTAGGGATATTAAACCAGTGGTCGGCGCGGCTGTTTGTTAAAAACAGAGCTGCGGACGACTACCGGATCAATGCCTACCGCGATATCTTTAGGCTGAAGTATTATATCCTGACCACATTGGTCGTATTGTCGCTGCTTGGTGCGTTGCAGGTGGGGTTGTTTGATCCCATTGCACTTGTCACGCGCTCATTTGTGATTGGCATATTCCCTGCTTTCAACTATCTGACCTCTAATTATTTTACCAGTCATCTGTATTTAAAGCAGCCCATGTTTATTGGTGGGGTCTTAATAGGTATTTTGTTTTTGGTACTGTTCTTTGCTAACAGGTATTTTACGCGGCTGTGGTGTCGGGTACTTTGTCCGTTGGGTGCGCTTTTAGGGCTGATGTCAACGGCGGCGTTGTTTAAGATACGACGCAATGTCAATAAATGCACAGACTGTCAGCGCTGTATGCGTAACTGTCATGGAGGCTGTAATCCGCACGCCTATTTGAGATTTCACGAGTGTCATCTGTGCATGAACTGCATCGAGGATTGTCCTGAGGGGGCGCTTCACTACGGTGTTACAGATGCCTGCAGCTCGGTTCATACGCCCTTGGACATAAACCGTCGCAGGCTTATAGAGACCGCTGTGGCGTCGACGATCCTTTACCCTGTGATGCGAAGCTCCGTTACCGCTGCAACCCTTCCAAGTTCTGACGTGGTACGTCCTCCTGGGGCTATTGCTGAGGCTGACTTCCTTCGTCGATGTATCAAGTGCGGGCAGTGTATGCGCGTCTGTCCGACCAACGTGCTTCAGCCGGCGTTGTTGGAAGGGGGGTTTGAAAGTTTGTGGACGCCGATGCTTGTCAACAGGATCGGATATTGCGAGCACAACTGTATCCTCCACTGTCACGTGTGTCCAACGGGTGCATTGGTGCCCTTGACCGTTGAGAAGAAGATCGGCAGGAGACCTGACGTCCCGCCTACAAAGATAGGTACTGCGTTTTATGATCGTGGCAGGTGTCTGCCGTGGGCGATGAACACGGAGTGCATAGTCTGTGAGGAGGTCTGTCCGACCTCTCCCAAGGCCATATGGTTTCAGGACGTGGAGGTGCAGCTCAGAGACGGCAGCACACGCGTTTTTAAGCGGCCGTTTGTTGATACGAAGCTGTGCGTAGGCTGCGGCATCTGCGAAAACAAGTGCCCCGTCCACGACAAGCCCGCTATACGGGTCACATCTATCGGCGAAACGCGCTCAACCGTCAACAGGATGACACTTAGGGGCTGAAGAGGATAAAAGGGGAGATTCTGCCAGGGGTTAGCAACCCCTCCCCTCAGACCTAATGCTGTTGACTTAAGGATGTAAAGATGAAAGATAGGGGGGCTTTGCCCTCCCTTAGATCCTCCCACAAGGGGACCAGTCCCCTCGTATGATATAGTATATACATAAGGCTGTAATAGCCCGTAGTCCCCTAGGGTACAGTAGCCCGTGGTCAAGCCTGGAGCGTTACAGCAA
>PEAB01000080.1:14503-14802 GCA_002753395.1 Nitrospirae bacterium MYbinv3
CCGAACGGTTGCCTGGATTTTAAGTCCGCATCTGCGAGGATGGGAGGTTATAGAAATGAACAGATGTTTTGTAGGTATTGATGTATCGAAAGATACACTGGATGTATTTATTAGACCGTCTAATGAGCATTTGACTGTTGGTAACAACACAGAAGGAATCAAGGAGCTAATAGAGCGTTTAAAGAAGACTGAAGTAGAGAAAGTAGTATTAGAGGCAACAGGTGGTTTACAGTTACCTGTAGTTGCTGCTTTAGCCGAGGTTAAGCTACCTGTAGTTGCAGTAAATCCTCGGCAAATAC
>PEAB01000081.1 GCA_002753395.1 Nitrospirae bacterium MYbinv3
TAAAAGAGAAAGTTGAGTATTTTTTGCGTTAATAAATACACAATAGACCTTTTGAAAGTAGTAAAGTAGATGTTTTTAAAGTTCTTCTATTTTCTTTTTGCAAGAGGCTCAATTTATAGAATGATTTGCTTAACGCTACTAATGAAACATTGTGTATAAACTTGCGATATCATGGGGGGTCAAGGTGCGTTGTCCCCAAGTGCTCCGGCATCATCGACGTTGTGGAGGGCGGCGCCTTTAGCGGCCTTCAGTTTTTTTAGCGCCTCCTTGCTGAGGGCAGGGAGTTGCTTTTCCAGGGATTTTAGCTTGTCCTCGATCTGATTGGACCTCGTTATATACTGTTTATAGAGTTTGGCATCGGTCTTGATAGCGAAGTTACCTGGCATCTTCCAAGCATCCTTTAGGTAGAGCCAGGAGGCAAAATCAGTGGGCTTAAATCCTTCCATTAACTCAATGACTGTGGTGTTCTTTAGACCAACAATGGCCAACCCTTTTGAGTCTGCCTCGATAGAGTGTTGGCCGTTAAAGGGGTAGGCGCCGTAGTTGTCATAGAACTCCCATGTTGAATATGAAACCTGACGTTCTGAGGCATGGCAGGAGTCGCAGGTGCGTGACTTGCCAAAGGAGTGTGAGGCCTGATCAAATTGGATCCAGAGCAGGTGTTTGTTGTTGCCTGGGAGGTTGTCAAAGGTACCGACGATGTAGTAGGCGTCGTTTGTTTCGCCCTTTGGCCATCTGAACTGTATACAAGGAGAGGCGGGTACATCGTTTTTTATATTACCCACGCTGTGGGGCCATATCTTATAGGGACGCCAGGTGCCGTTTATGTCTTTTGCTAAGATTGGCGGCTGCTGGATTCCGTAGTACAGGGAGTATTTCTTAAACGGATTTTTAGATCCAGCTATGACGCCGGGCCCCCAGATGGTCAACTGGTAGCCTCCGAGGGCGCTTATGTGACAGGAGGCGCAGTCGAGGTTCTTGTGTATGCCTTTTGCGTGGGCATCTTCTATCTCGATGTGGCAGTCCTGGCATACCGCCTTTCGTTCGATGTCTCCCATGCCCTTTTCGCCAACGGGATGGCAGTCCACGCAGGTAATTCCCTTTTTGTAGTGCACGTCGGGTGGCATTCCAGAGGGGATGGAGTAGTCGCCTCCTATATAGGTCTCACCACGTCGTGCCATCATAGCGCCAGGATGGCAGATGCTGGTACTCCTGCCAGATCCTGAGCAGGTCTCAGGCCGGGGAACCCGCGTGATGGAGTGGACGCCTTCTTTTTTGCTTGGAGTGTAATGGCAGTCGAGGCAGCCCGCATGACAGACGTTACAGAACTTCTGTTTGTCCTCCGCCTGATGTTTGCTGAATGGGACGTTGAGATTCTTGCCGATCTCGTCGGTGTTTTTGTAGTCAAACCCAGCGCCTTTTAGCTCATCAGTGGCGGGCAGGTCGGCAAAGGAGGGTCCGCAGTTGTGTGGGCCATAGCCGGCGGGCTGCGTCCATGTCTTCATAAACCTCTGTCTGTAGTTTATACCCATAACGGTTTTCTTAAACTGCTGAAGCGCCTGAGGATGGCAATTGCTCTTGCTGCAAGTCTTTTTTACTATATCTGGATCAAAGTTGAAGGTTTCCGTGTTTCGATCATGCCACAGGACGTTACGTACCTCGGCTGGTACGGTAAGCTCGTTGTTTTCTGTTACCTTTGGCAGGAGTTCGAATATCTTGTTATCTCCAGAGGGCAGGAGGGGGCCTTTAAAGAGCTTTTTTCTATCCATCACCTCGGCGTGTTCGTTGATTATGAGGGCTTTTAACATCCCTTTGTGTGCCTTGTCCTTGTCTGTGGCCCTGCCGTTGCCTAGGTGGCAGTCGCGGCACTCGATATCGGCGTGTTTACTCTGCCTCCGAACGTCCTCTGGTGTAACGTAGAGGCTCTGAAAACCGAGCTTTGCCATAAGCTCCTTGTTTCCATGACAGCTTACACACTGCATAGAAGTGTTGTGCCAGGCACGATAGGCTGGCAGTGTCGAAACGGCTACAACGATGACAAGGGCTATCAACAGAACCTTCTTTGTGGCAAGTTCGCTTAAGCGCCCTAATGATAAATTACTAGGCATAATGTAGATTATACCGTTTTTTAACGTGATAATGGTACTGTTAAAAAGTGATAGGAGGGCTTTCCCTATCGAAGGGTTCGCAACCCCCTCCTATCATGAGAAGTAGAAAAGAAGGGGAAGGCAGATTCCCCCCTTCTATTTTCAATGCCTACTGTGCCTCTGAGTGCATAAGAATTTCATGGGGGACAATAAAAATTAATGGGGTCAAGGGGACTGGTCCCCTTGTGGGTGGGGTCTGAGGGAGGGCAAAGCCCTCCATTCTATTCAAAAATCCCCACGACTTTCTTATGCACCCTGTGCCTCTTGAACGATCTTGATGATGGCTTTATCGACTTCCTCGGCAACTGCCTTTATATCGGCGTTGGGATAAAAGTCTGAGATGACGTTTGGCCTGAGTGCACATATATATATCTTGCCGTCTTCCTCATACACACTTATAGGACAGGGAAGCATAATAGATATCTTTACATCAGCCTTTAATACCTTGTCGGCATAACCGGGATTGCATACCTCAATTATCTTCAAGTCGCTGCGGTCGTACCCCTTACCAGCCAACGTAGCCTTTACGTCATGTATATGGAGTACACCAAACCCGTTGGCCTTACTCCTTTCTACAACGTCTTCTACTGCCTTGTCAAACCCCTTGGTAGTCTCAACCGTATAATCAAATTTTATGTCCATAAATTCTCTCCTGTAGGATAGTCTTTGAAACTCTATGTAAGCATGATTAGCTCATATGAGCTAGTTCCAAGACCGATTCTCTCGGCCTCTATGAGCTGATATTCGTAAGGTTTTGAGTGGATCGATTTAAAGATGTCTGAGGTTGCCCCAATGTCAATACCATCGGCCGCTGAGGAAGGCAAGGGACGCTCTTTGAGCGCCAGGTCAATGGAGGCTCGCTCTATGGCCACAACATCGTCGCTTAGCAAGATTCCGATGTCCTGAACCATTGGCACGTCGGCAGTAGGCATACAGTCGCACTCAGGCTGTATCTCGGTGAGAAAGTTTATATAAAGCACCTTTGAGGGTGCAAACGTACCCAGTACGACCTTTGCGGCCTCGGCCATCGAACGCATAAAACGCTCGTCATCCCCTGGGAAGTAGATGGCCTGAGCGGGGCATACCCGTTGACACCGCCCGCATCTCCAGCACTTGTCGGAGTTCCAAACCATCTTCTCTCCAACAAAGGTAATCACCTCAAGGGGACAGACCTCAACGCACTGCATACATTGTTGACAGAGGGCCTCGTTCCATTGCATCATGCCCTCCCCGATTGTGTGCATTGCGCCTCGTCCACACTTCCAGCCACAGTGTCTGTGAGAGGAACTCACTCCCCCCATAGCAAGGTTCTTTATAGCTCCAGCATAACCGGCGTTTATATGCCCCTTTACGTGAGAGCATACTACCATGCCCGTCACGTCGTGGATTACAGAGGCCACGGCTATTTCCTTTAATATATCGCCTGCCTTTATGATGATGCTGTCCTTGCCGTACAGGCCATCTGCAAGTATGACAGGCGCCCCAACCGATAGATGGTTGATCCCATTGGCGTTGGCCACTTCTAAGTAGTCTAGTCCCTGTATCCTGACCGTGTCCGTAACGAATGGTTTTGCCTCTATAGCCTTGAGTGCGTTTACCACCGTTCTTAAGAAGGTCGGCCGCACAATTCTATGAGCGCCTGGTGAGCCAAAATGCGTTTTTACGGCCACCCACTCGTCCTTGCTAAAGTACGAGCTTAAACCTGCTTGCTTGATAAGCCGCACTAACTTTCCAGGCATACTGTCGTCATAGCGCCACTTGGTTGACCTTGCCGACGCAAAATATACATTAGCTGCGTTACTCATGGGTTTATTCTAACACAACAGGGTATAAAAAGGTAGGTCAAGATTACTAAAAGGTTGTGAAGATGAATAAGGAGGGCTTTGCCTATGCCGCAGGGGTTCGCAACCCCCTCCCTAGACCCTCCTACAAGGGGACCAGTCCCCTTGACCCCATTAATATACTTACTCCTCATGTTTTTCTTATGCACCCGGCACTTGTTATTTCCAGCTATATAAAGTTACAATTATGTATGTTGAAAGAGATGGAACTTTAAAATGATAGACGCAAGCTCAATAGTCTTGTTGGGAAGTTTTAATCCCATGATCTTTCACCCTGAGTGGTTTGAAAGATACAAAATACTGCCGATTCAGGATACTCAAAGGGCAAAAGGACATAGGCCAGAAATGATAGAAATCAAAGATGGCTCAGGCACTATTTTAAATAATCCGTCTATGTACGTTAGCAACACAATAACACAGCTTATCTTTCAAGTTTTGGACTTTAGGGTATTTAATAATAGTTTCTCTTGCGAAACTAAGAAGAGAGATTCTTTTGTTACTATGAAAGAAGCTGTCATAAAGACTTTCTCTATACTTGAGCATACACCGATAAGTGCTGTAGGTATAAATTTTGTTGGTACACGTAAGGTTAAAGAAAAGGCCGATTCAGTTTTAAAATCTATCTTTATGAAGAATGATTTGGGCAATATTTTTGGAGTTAACTATAACATTGGTGGTAATATCGTTATAAAAGACGACACAAGAATAATTAGTTTTAGGATTGATAAGTCGCTGACTGAAGACAATGCTATTAATTACTATATAAATTTTCATATAGACATTGAAAAAAACGAAGCCATTAATCCAAACAAAGCTATTGATATTATAAGAAATAATTACGATGATAATTTACAATATACGACAGAAATACTTAGTTCTCTTTTAGGAAGATGTTTTTTATGATGAATACTGAAATAAGAAGATGGCAGGCTAGCTTCGTTGATAAGCTCAATAGTGTTTATTACCACAACGACTTAGAATATGACATACCAATTGCCTTCCAACAAGGACAGGAGAGAAACACATTTACAGAGGACTTAACAAATAAACACAATAAAACAACTACCGACATTGGATATAAATATATAAAACCACATTCTTATAATCAAATTAAAGTAAAACGAGAGACAATAAAACTTTGGTGCATAGGAACAGTTATCAAAATAGATGAAAATGAGGGATATTTTGAAGCATCATTGAAAGATATACAGAATAACATAGAATTTATCGCTGAATTCGATATAGATTCTGCTTTCGATAATGATGATGATAAGAAATTAATGTTATACCCAAAAGCGACTTTTATATACTATATATCTCAAATACATGGTTATGGAAGTCCAGAGATGAAGTTTAAATTTGAGTTCAAACCTCCGTACATCTGGCAGGAAGACGATGACAAGAAGGCAGAAGAAAAATATAGAGAGTTGTTCCCTGATGATCCTGAAATTGACTAGTGATGTCCAATTATCCAGATGATTGTTTAACACCTCCCAAAGATAATGAACTAGAGATTACGGTATTTGGTACTGGTTATGGAGAATCAATAGTTTTGTATGTCCCTGGAATTGGCTGGGGTGTAGTTGATTCCTGTGTTATGGAAACTGATAAGAATATAAAAATCGTTCCTCCTCTTGCTTATCTCATGGAGTTGCCTACGCCCCCTGAAAGTTTATCCTTCGTAATACTAACTCATCCTCACGAGGATCATTATATGGGGCTTAACGTTATCTTGGAACATTTTAAAGGACATATTGAAAGAGTCTGCCGGTATGCAGGCAAGGGAGTAAGAGAGCTTAAAAAATATATTGCACACAAAACGGTTGCTGAGGGTAAGGCAGATGATCTCGTAAAGGTATTTAGAGCTATTGATGATATTGGAAGAAGTAATGAGGCAACGTTACGAAACTTAAGTGAGATGACAAATGTTTTTGATAAGAGAAATATCTTCATTGAGGGATACGGCAGCACAGATATATCAATGATGGCCCTGTCACCAAATGCAAACAGTAGTGATTTATACTCTGATAAATTGCTCAGGGCAATACCTGAAGCAGGTTTGCCGGTTCGTGAGCTAGATGATACCTCACATAATCTGATATCGGTTGCATTGTTATTAAGAATAGGCAATTTGCAAATAATCTTAGGAAGTGACCTTGAAACCGGAACAGACGTTAACAAAAATGGCTGGATAGGAGTTTTCATTAATAATGATATCCCAAATAATGATATCCCAGAATTATGGGCCAGTCTTGTTAAGGTTGCACATCATGGTTCAAAAAATGCGTTCTATGAATTTGCATGGGATACACATTCCTCCAAAAAGCAACCTTATGCGCTCATATGCCCTTGTTATAACGGTAAATACAGATTACCTAGTGAGGAAGAACTTAACAAAATAAGTGGATATTGCCAGAAAGTGGGACTCGTTTCAACAGTTGAATTTGATGACAAACCAAGTAGACATTAGTAGACATTATAAGAGAGATGTGAGCAAGGTTCTTCAATCAAGTGGTAGAAGTATAAGGATAAGAGCCTCTTGCAAAAGTACATGTTATGTAAAATATAGCAAAAAACTCATTTTGTAAGTAGTTGATATTAAATAATATTTTGGGGGCACGATAATTGCCTGATTTGAGTTTTGCAAGAGGCTCATAATAAAGAAACCTAAAACGCCAGGTCTCCTTAGAATTAGGTTTGATCTGCACGGCAATATAGCAGAGACCCGTGTTGTACCACCTGCTGTATTGGTTTGATAAGACTTAGAATAGATTTAGTTTACAACGATATGATATTGAAAACGTCGCACAATAGAGAGGATATATGACGACATTACAAGTAAGCATAGAAGATGAGATGAAGGTGTGTTACCTCGATTACGCAATGAGCGTGATCATAGGCAGGGCATTGCCTGATGTCAGGGATGGCCTGAAGCCGGTACAGAGGAGGATCCTTTATGCCATGTTCAGGGAGGGGTTGACCTCCAGCAAGAAGTATTCAAAGTGTGCCGGTGTGGTAGGCGAGGTATTGAAGAAGTATCACCCTCACGGCGATAGTGCGGTCTACGATGCACTGGTGAGATTGGCGCAGGACTTCAATATGCGTTACCAGCTTATAGACGGCCAGGGTAACTTTGGCTCTATGGATGGCGACCCGGCGGCGGCTTACAGGTACACCGAGGCACGGTTAACGAAGATAGCCGAGGAACTGCTCAACGATATCGATAAGGAAACCGTTGACTTTACACCTAACTTTGATGAGACCACGGAGGAGCCTATCGTTTTACCGGCAAGCCTGCCTAATCTGATAATTAACGGGGCCTCCGGTATTGCCGTAGGTATGGCAACCAACATCCCGCCGCACAACATAACCGAGGTGATAGACGCACTTGTGTATTTACTTGAAAACCCTGCCACAGACACCACCGCCCTGATGAACTACGTAAAAGGGCCTGATTTCCCCACCGGAGGTCTCATCTTTGGACTGCAGGGCATCGTGGATGCTTATGAAAAGGGTAGAGGTCAGATCCGTGTCCGGGCACGGGCGGTAATTGAGCAAAAACACCGCGGCGGTGAGAGCATTATCATCACCGAGATGCCATATCAGGTCAACAAGGCCCGTTTACTAGAAAAGATAGCAGAACTCGTAAGAGAGAAAAAACTTGAGGGTATCTCAGACCTTCGCGATGAGTCCGATAGGGATGGCATTAGGGTGGTCATCGAGCTCAAGAGGGATGAGATGGCACAGGTCGTCCTGAACAACCTCTACAAGCACACCCAGATGGAGGTTACCTTTGGCATTATAATGCTTGCCCTATCCGGCGGACAGCCCCACGTAATGAGCCTTAAGACCATCCTTCAGCACTTCTTGCAGCACAGACGCGAGGTCATCATCAGAAGAACCAAGTATGACCTACGAAAAGCCCTTGAAAAGGCTCACATCTTAGAGGGTCTTAAAACGGCTATAGATAACCTTGACGCCATAATAAAACTTATAAGAACCTCTGAGAGTCCTGAGGTTGCAAAGGCAGGACTCATCACTAACTACCCCCTAAGCGACATCCAGGCTCAGGCAATCCTTGATATGCGTCTGCAGCGCCTGACGGGTCTTGAAAGAGAAAAGATCGTCGCCGAGTATGAAAACACCATCAAGGAGATAGAGAGACTAAAGACGATCCTTGCCAGTAATGCCATTATTGCCGAGATCATCAAACAGGAACTCCTACAGATAAGAGAGAAATACTCTGACACCCGCAAGACCGAGATCATCTCAGACATACAGGAGATATCCGTAGAGGACCTCATCACGGAGGAGGAGATGGTCATTACCGTCTCCCACAATGGCTACATCAAGCGAAATCCTCTCTCCGAGTATCGTAGGCAGCGTCGAGGCGGTAAGGGGGCTACGAGCATGGAGACACGCGAGGAGGACTACGTTCAGCAATTGTTCATAGGTTCCACGCACGACCACATCCTGTTTTTTTCAAACTTAGGACGTCTGTACTGGCTCAAGATCTATCAGCTACCAGAGGCAGGCAGGGCGGCCAAAGGCAAGGCCATCGTCAACCTCCTTCAACTACAGTCAGGTGAGAACATAGCCACTGCTCTTCCAATTAAGGGATTTGAAAAAGGCTACTTGATCATGTTTACCAAAAAAGGAGTTGTAAAAAAGACACAGCTCAAGGATTTTAGCAATCCACGGGGCAAGGGGATCATCGCCATTGTCATAGATGATGATGACGAACTTATGGCAGTACGCTATGCCGATGGCCAGTCGGACATATTGATAGGTACACGAATGGGACACGCCATACGCTTTAACGAGGAAGACGTGCGGCCAACAGGCAGGGCATCGAGGGGTGTCAGAGGCATAAGGCTTCAAAAGGGCGATGAGGTCGTTTCAGCCGAGGTCATAGAGGACAAGACAACACTGCTCAATGTAACCGAGTATGGTTATGGAAAGCGCAGCAATCTTCAGGAATACGCCCAACAGAAGAGGGGAGGCAAGGGGGTTATCTCTATAAAGGTAACTGAAAAGGGCGGCAAGGTGGTTGGTCTTATACAGGTCAGGGATGAGGATGAAATTATTGTAGTGACCAAAACAGGTAAAAGCATAAGAACCTCCGCTAGCGCTATCTCTGTAACTGGCCGCAACACCCAGGGCGTTAAACTTATGGACGTAGGTAAAGACAACATGATCATGAGCATCGGAAAAACTGCTGAGAAGGACAGAGTTGAATGAATAGGAAGTTCGATCTTGGAGGTTCTGCATGGCAGAGAGGTATAAATTATAGGCTCTTGCCAACCTTGAGTGGGTAAGATTAACAATCCCACCTATGGACAGTAGGAAAGGGGAAATGCTAAGTCTTAGGGAAAGCCCATAAAGGGCAAGGCGTTAGATTGCACTACCGCTCCCGTTGGTCGCTACCCCTTAAGTTTAGTTACCCATGCGAAATAAGAAGGAACCTAAAATTCATGGGGAGTTTAATGGGGTCAAGGGGACTGGTCCCCTTGCAGAGGGGTCTGAGGGGAGACAGAGTCTCCCCTTCTTAGACAAAACCCACGACTTTCTTACGCACCCTAGCCACTTGCATTTTTTAAGCATTTTGTGTAAGCTAGTAATATGGAGAAGGGTGGTTGATGAAAAAGACAATACTAGTTGCAGATGACTCTCCAAGTATACGGCAGATAGTTAAGCTGACGCTGAAAGAGGCAGGCTATAACGTGCTTGAAGCATGTGATGGCGTAGAGGCATTAAGCAAATTAGATGAAACAACTGTTCATCTGATACTGCTTGACTTAAATATGCCTAAGATAGACGGCATAGAAGTTATTAAGGGAGTTAGAGCTAATCCAGTGCACAAATTCGTACCAATTGTTATGATCACTACCGAGTCCAGCACGGCAAAAAGGCAGGAGGGTAGAGCTCAAGGTGCAACAGGATGGATTATTAAACCGTTTAAACAAGAACAACTGTTGTCTGTCGTTAAGAAACTTGTGCCCAGTTAAAGGTGTTTCCGATACTAATATGAATAACTATCATACTTACATACTTAAGGAGGTATAAACATGATAGAAGAGATTAGCCAACGAGCAATGCAAAACGTGCAAAGCACAAGCGGGATGTATGTGGCTAAAAAAAGCCTCGATGTAATGAAAGCGCAGGGTCAGATGGCGGTGGCGCTAATTAATAGTGTCAACGTGGGTCAAGGCGGGGGTGCTACAAATCCTGCAGGAACTGGCACACTTGTTAATATGTACGTTTAAACATTTAGTGGTACCACAGGGGAGCTAGGGGGAGAGATGGTGGAGTTTGCGGTTAGTCCTGAAAAAAATGCCTTACTAAAGGATAAGATGTCCGCCTTAAATATATACGAAAGGGACATTGAGGAGAAGTTCATCCACAGCAGCGGCAATGGTGGGCAGAAGGTCAATAAGACTGCCTCATGCGTTTATCTAAAGCATATACCAACCGGTGTAGAAATAAAGTGCATGAAGGAAAGGAGCCAGTCGATTAACAGATTTCTTGCAAGAAGATTGCTAACAGATAAGATTGAAAGGCTCCTTAATCCAGCAGACAGCACTATAGAAAAGAGGCTTCAGAAGATAAGGAAGCAAAAATCTAAGAGGAAAAAGCGGGCATTATCACATATGGAATATGAAAAGAATAAGACATCGGTTTTAGAACAATAGACCGCCATGTTGCTAGAAGAGATCAATATGGAGGAGTTTACGGAGCATCTAAAGAGGTGTAAGACGATAATATTCCCCTTTGGGACAGTTGAGGAACATGGCAGACACCTGCCCCTGTTTACCGACACCCTCATAGCCAACGAGGTATTAAAACGTGTGATACAGCAGCGGGACGTCTTTCTTGCACCGCCTCTGCATTACGGGGTCTGTACCACTACAAGGCAGCACCCGGGCACTATAGGCATCATGCCGGAGACGTTGAGGACGCTTACCAAGGATCTTGTTACAGACTCATACAAGAAGGGACTGAGAAACTTCATGCTCATCTCCGGGCATGGCGGGGGCATCCACATGTCTGCCATAAGGGAGGTTGCCGAGATCTTGATAGATGAGTTAGAAGACATACAGATAGCAGTCTTTTCACCATATGACATCCTGCACCAGGAGCTATCACAACTGTGTGAAACCCCTGGTGATTCACACGCCGGTGAGCTTGAGACCTCCATTGTGATGGCACTGAGGCCAGAGCTTGTAAAAGGGACCTCCGAGGAAGGCTATCCTCTATTACCAAAACCTTTTATAGTTAAAGATAAGATCAAGTATTGGCCTAGCGGTATCTGGGGTAACCCGCAAAAAGCCTCTACTGAAAAAGGAAAGGCGGCTATTAATATTGTGGTAGAAAAAATTGTCAGCTTAATAGACAGATTTGATAGTACAGGTATTTAACTTGTTCTAAGTTCTTTAATCCCGTTTATAATATTATCTCCTGTCCCTGATAAACGGCAAAGCAATTTAAGGGGCTATTATTTTCTTTAATGATCCTTTGGCAATCTAACACGATCTCGTCCTCTGCATCGTCTGTTCTGTTCTGATTGTGGTGGAAGAGGCCAAATTGCTTTACCTGCGCTTCTATGGCCAATCTTAAGGAGTCTTTGTACACGGAGTGTCCCCAGGTTATCTTTTCACCGTATTCCTCTTCCACATACTCAGAGTCGTGAAACAAGACGTCAGCCCCCCGTGAGAACTCTACATAGTCTTTAAAGTCAAGACCGCCGGGATGCTTATAAGTAAGCTCGTTATCAGTGATAAAGACAAAACTCTTCCCATCTTCGACAAACTTATAACCAAGCCCCTGATTTGGATGACTCAACATAATCGAGGAAACTGCCACGGTATCTATTTGAATAGATTTCTCACATAAGCTGTTATACGAGAACTCCGCCTTGACCTCTTTGAAGTTGACCGGGAAATGAGGAGAAACCATCGTTGTTGATACAATATCCTGCAGGGTTCCTTCAGAAAAGGCACATCCGTAGAAATCTATCATGGTCCCTTCACGATAAATAGGTCTAAAAAACGGGAAGACCATTATATGATCCCAATGAGCATGTGTAAACAACAGACTAAACCTAGTCCTTTTCTCATTGAGCATACGCTTACCAAACTCCCTGATACCTGAGCCTGCATCAATTATGATCACTTCACCGTTCTTAGTTCTTATCTCAATACATGTCGTATCACCTCCGTACTTAAGATACTCCCTACCTGATACAGGGATAGAGCCTCTCGCTCCCCAACATCTGACGATCATTGCGTTGCCTCCTTTCCTACAATTTGGTAGTCTAATTATACAACAACAGACCTATCTTTTGGGTAGTAATATTCTGTACTTTTGCACTTTTTTGTAAACCAGCATTTTATGAAGCTCTTGAAAATAGATTCCCGCTTTCGCGGGAATGACAAGCAAATAGCGTTTTTGAGTGTTCTATATCATTCATGAGTAAGCAGGAATCCCAAAAGTGCAAAACTTTAGGGTAGTAATATTGAAACAAAAAGGGTAGTCCTGCAGAGGTAGTGATATTCGATTCCCCTCCCTTGATGGGAGGGATTAGGGGAGGATGTTAAGTTTAATGTTACCACTACTTGTGCAGGACTACCACAAAAAGTTTGGTAATAGTTCGCATGTATTTATTTAAGAATGGAGGGCTTTGCCTACTCTCACCTCCTGTAGGAGGGTTGAGATGTGGCTTATTAACTGGTTGATTCCTTCTTTCGACGCAGCTGATATTGCAAAGAGTGGAATGTTATTTTGTACGCAGTGTTCCTTTAATTTTTCCAGTCTCCTGCCCTGAAATGCGATGTCGAGCTTGGTTGCAACAACGATTTGGTCCTTGCCTGCAAGGATAGGGCTGTACATGGAGAGTTCCTTGTTTGTTTTGATGAGTGCATCAACCGGATCGACCTCAAGGTCGTCGCTTACATCGAGCAGATGCAGTAGCAGGAACGTTCTTTCAGCGTGTCTTAGGAACTGCAAGCCAAGACCTGCCCCTATATGTGCGTTTTCTATAATGCCCGGTATATCGGCCACCGTAAAGCTCGTATAATTGTCCATCTTTACAACGCCTAAGTTTGGTACCAGCGTTGTAAAGGGGTAGTCTGCAATCTTGGGCTTAGCGGATGAGATGGTTGCCAAGAGCGTGGACTTACCTGCGTTTGGCATCCCGATAAGACCAACGTCGGCAAGAAGCTTGAGTTCTAGGACGAGAAAGGCCTCCTGACCTTCTTCACCTGGCTGTGCAAATTTGGGGGACTGAAAGGTGGATGATTTGAAGTGGGCATTCCCCTTGCCTCCACGACCGCCCCGTAGTATAACGACCTCTATGCCATCCTCGGTCAGATCGGCTATGACCTGATCGGTTGTCTGATCCTTAATGACGGTACCCACTGGCACCTTTAGTACAAGGTTGGGGCCGTCCTTACCGTGCATGTCTTTACCCATTCCGTGGCCGCCGTTTTTTGCTGCGTAGTGTTTTCTGTACTTGTGGTCAAGGAGGGTGTTTAGCTGGCTGTCTGCCTTAAAGACGATATTACCGCCATAGCCGCCATCACCCCCATTTGGTCCCCCCCAGGGTATATACTTCTCCCGTCTGAAGCTGACACATCCCCTGCCACCATGACCGGCCTTTGCATAAATGGTTACATAATCAACGAACTTCATTTTTTAAGCCTTGCATTCAATTGTAGACATAAAGCAAAAAAGCGGGTTTATAACGCCCGCTCTTTTTATATCCTGTTGTGAGTAACCGCTGCTGTAGTGTGTGTTTAAAAATACTATGCAGATAATGGATATACGCTTATTTTCTGTCTAGTTCTGTCTTTTCTTTCAAAGGTAACGACGCCAGCTATCTTGGAATACAGTGTGTCATCTGAGCCTATGCCGACGTTTTCACCTGGATGAAATTTGGTTCCACGCTGCCTGACAAGGATGTTGCCTGCCTTTACTACCTGACCGCCGTATTTTTTGACACCTAAACGTTTGGATTGACTGTCTCTCCCGTTTCTTGTGCTGCCTACACCTTTTTTATGAGCCATTGCTGCCTCCCACTATCTCATCAATCTTAAGCATTGTGAAACTCTGCCTGTGAGTTCCATGCTTTCTGTGAGCCTTTCTTGGTTTCATCTTAAATATCTGTATTTTCTTAGTGCGTCCGTTTGACAGCACCTGTGCCTTAACCGTTGCCCCCTCCACATAAGGAGTACCAACGATCACCTTACTGTCCTGAGAGATCACAAGCACCTTATCTATAACAACCTCTTGTCCTACCTCATAACCTTCCTTGGGACCCAACTTTTCGACCTTAACCCTATCCTCAGGTGATACCTTGTACTGCTTGCCACCTGTCTCTATAATCGCAAACACCTGTCTTACCTCCTAAATCTTTATACTCTCATCAATGTATACCCGTAATCTAATATTTTAATAAATAAGAACAACAATTGTCAATGGTTCGAATTCTGAAGTGTAATCATTTTATATCCTCCTTTGTAGCGACAAGCTAAGTGTTTTGAGGAAGGCAGGGATGAATCTATATTTACTATCCTTTGGGTTGTTCATGATGAAAAGCAGGAATAGT
>PEAB01000082.1 GCA_002753395.1 Nitrospirae bacterium MYbinv3
AGTATTTTCGATAAAAGAGAAAGTTGAGTATTTTTTGCGTTAATAAATACACAATAGACCTTTTGAAAGTAGTAAAGTAGATGTTTTTAAAGTTCTTCTATTTTCTTTTTGCAAGAGGCTCTACGGCCAAGAGAAAGAAGGAGGGCGTCTTGTGACCGGGGTGCCTCGCCCCCTTCAGATCCCCTTGCAAGGGGGGGGGGCCAGCCCCCTTTGACCCCTTTTTTTTAGCTCCAGGTCGCACCTGGTTCCTGCGAAACCTTGCCATGTTTTTTTAAGAAGATACCAAAGCCCTCTCTATTTTTTTTGCATCTTTACATCCTTAAGTCAACAGCATTAGGGCTAGGGGAGGGTGTTAAGTTTACTGTCACCACTACTTGTGCAGGACTACCAAATTTTCATGGTTTTAAGAATATGGATTCCCGCTTTCGCGGGAATGACAGTAATGGCCGTTTTCCAATAGACGGACGCATAAGAAAGTCGTGGGCGTTGTCAAAGAAGGGGAGGCTCTGCCTATTGACGCAGGGGTTCGCAACCCCTCCCCTCAGACACCTCCGCAAGGGGACCAGTCCCCTTAACCCCATTAAACTCCCCATGAATTTTATATGAACCCCCTCTACCACTTCCCCTATGCAACTTTATCGTGGATCTGATATTATAAGTAACTTATGAGTGCAACGACAGAGGAATTGTTTGAGCTAGTCGCTATCGGTATGGCCATCGTGGGGATGGACGGCCGTTGGCACAAGGTCAACCGCAGCCTGTGTGAGATGCTAGGCTACACGCAAGAGGAGATGCTCAATAAGGATTTTCAGAGCATTACACATCCTGATGATATGGATATTTCCTTGGACCAGGCAAAACTCGCCATTGATGAAAGCGTAAAAACTATCCGTTTTGAGAAGAGATACATCCACAAAGATGGCAGTGCCATTTGGGTTGATCTAAACATTGCCGTTGTTAGAGACACTGATAACAAGCCGTTGTACTTTATAACTCAGGTTCAGGACATAACCAGCCATAAACGAACTAACGATGCCCTATTAGAAAGTGAAAAGCGCTACCGGCAACTAGTAGAGATCTCACCGGATGCTATTATTGTCCAGAACAATGGCATAATAGACTTCATTAACACCGCCGGATTGGAACTGCTCGGAGCAAAAAGCACTAACATACTCATAGGACATTCCCTCATGGACTTTGTTTATCCCCATTACATAGAGGTGTTGAATCAACAGTTTAAACTTGCCTATGAGAAGCAGCGAACCTCACCAGTACAATTGCGTCTTATTAAGCTCAATGGCAGCACCCTGTATGTCGAGGCATCATCCTTTCTCTTCAAATCTAACGACAAATCCTGTATGCTTACAATACTGCGCGACATAACACAGCACAAGTATTCAGAGATGGTAAATCGCAGATCAGAGGAGCTTTATCGCACTATTGCAAGCAACTTCCCAAACGGCGTAGTGCTGCTCTTTGACAAACAGATGCGTCTGAGCATCGTAGATGGCCTGGGGCTGAAGGATATGGGATACTCCAAAGAGGCTCTGGAGGGTAAAAACATCTGGGATGCCTTCCCTATTGATATAGCAACAAGGTTGATGCCAAACTTTCGTGCCGCTCTGACGGGTAGACCATCCGTGTTTGAACTGACGTTTGGTCAGCGCAGCAAAGACTCCTGGAAGACATATCAGGTACGCACCATCCCTGTAAGGAATGAGGCTGGCGATATCTACGCCGGCACTGCCGTTGCCCAAGATATCACAGAACGGAAACGTATGGAAGAACACATCAAGAAGGCTCACGAGGAACTTGAGATAAAGGTAAAGGAGCGAACCGCTGACCTGCTAACCGCTAACGTCGCCCTCAAAAGAGAGATACAGGATCGTAAACAGGCTCAGGAGGCCCTCTATGCCGAACAGAAGAAACTCTTTGGTGTGCTGGACCTTCTACCTGTTATCGTCTCACTTCATGGGCAGGACTACAGAATACACTTTGCCAATAGATACTTTATGGAGCACTTTGGAGACCCTAAGGCAGGGCCATGTTTTAGTGTAATCAGACAACAGGATGAGATATGCAAGGAGTGTATACCACTCAGGGTCTTAAACACAAAAATCCCAGCCGAATGGGAATGGACAAGGCCCAGCACGGCCAGAGTATATAAGATGTACAATCATCCTTTTGTCGATGTCGATGGCTCACCCTTAGTTCTAAAGCTAGGGGTTGACATAACAGAGATAAGGATGGCTGAGGAAAAAATCTCACGTCTAAACCGCCTGTATCACGTACTTAGCAGCATAAACGAGGCCATCGTGCGTATTAGAAACAAGGATGCGTTATTTTATGAGACATGTAAGATAGCCGTCAGCTACGGTGAGTTCAAGATGGTATGGATAGGTCTATTTGACAAACAACTTAGCTCGATCTCACCAGTTGCCTTTTATGGAGCAACAGACTGCGACATAGAAAGTGTGAAGATGACCAATAAAAATATACTGCGTGGATGCACTATACTGTGGCAAAATATTATAGATGCCGGACACTTCATATGTAACAACATAAAAACCAACGACTGTGTTCGCGTACAGAAGTATGAGGCAATTGAGCGGGGTTACAACTCTATGGCTGCTTTTTCATTAAAGATCGAGGGTAAGGTCATAGGAGCCGTTTTACTTTACTCCAGCGAGCAGCAGTTTTTTAAGAACAAAGAGGTTCAATTACTGTCCCAACTGGCTGACGACATCTCCTTCGCTCTAGAGTTTATGGAAAAGGAACAGCGTAATAGAGAGGCCGATGAGGTAATTCGTAAACTGTCTCAGGCAGTGCAGCAGAGTCCAACCACAGTCATTATCACGGACACGCAGGGTGTTATACAATACGTAAACTCAAAGTTTACTGAGAGCACGGGATATATCCCCGAAGATGTCATAGGCCAAGAGGTAGGTCTGTTTTTAGGCCCGCCCGTGATTGAAATGGCCTCCATATGGAACACCATAAGAGCCGGTAACGAATGGCATGGCGGGTTTCAAAATAGAAAGAAAAATGGCGACCTTTTCTATGAACAGGCCTCCATTACCTCCATTAAGGATACTGAAGGGGGCATAACCCACTTTCTAGCTGTAAAAGAGGATGTCACGGAAAGGAAAAAGCTCGAGGAACAACTCCGGCAATCACAAAAGATGGAGGCAGTTGGTCAGTTGGCCGGCGGAATCGCACATGACTTCAACAATATACTATCTGCTATTATCGGCTACGGCTACGTACTGCAGATGAAGATAAAAGAGGGGGAACCCACAAGGGCCTATGTCGATCAGATCCTGTCGTCGGCAGAGCGTGCTGTCAAGCTGATACAGAGTCTGTTGACCTTTAGCCGGAAACAAAAACTTCAGACAGAACCTGTTAATATAAACGAGATAATCAAGATCTCACAAAAAATGTTATCCAGACTTATAGGTGAAGATGTAGAGTTTACCACGCACCTCTTCCCCGATGAACTTGTGATTATGGCCGACACGAATCAACTCACACAGGTCCTTATGAACTTTACCACAAATGCCAGAGACGCCATGCCTAACGGCGGGGTGTTTACTATAGACACAGAGATTGTAGAACTGGACAAGACCTTTTTTAATTCACACGGGTATGGTAACCCCGGCAGGTATGTCCTTATGACTGTCTCTGACACCGGCTCCGGGATGGATAACAACATCCTGGAGAAGATATTTGAGCCGTTTTTTACTACCAAACCCACAGGCAAAGGGACGGGGCTTGGGCTTTCCATAGTTTACGGCATAGTTAAACAGCATAGCGGCTATATAACAGTCTACTCTGAACCTTCTATGGGCACTACTTTTAAAATATACTTTCCCTATGTTGAGGCAAGCGTTGCAAAACTTGAAAACTCAGCCGACCTGCTCCCAATAGGGGGTGTGGAGACGATACTCATAGCCGAGGACGACAAAGAGTTCAGAAGGATATTGAAAGAGATACTCGAGGATGTTGGCTACAATGTCATAGAAGCAGTAGATGGCACCGATGCAGTAGAAAAATTCAAGACAAATAAAGACGTCATAAACCTGCTCGTCCTTGATGTCATTATGCCCAGAAAAAACGGTAAGATTGCATACGAGGAGATGCTTGCACTAAAGCCTGAGATAAAGGCTATATTCTTAAGCGGCTACACCTACGACGTCATCTTACAAAAGGGTATTATCGACAAGAGCCATTACTTCATATCAAAACCAGTCTCCCCCAAAGACCTCATTAAAAAGGTCAGAGAGATACTCGACACAGATGTTATACCAAGATAAGTCAGGTTTGCAAAAATCTTGTCATTCCCGCGTAAGCGGGAATCCACACCGTAATCCCGTCAAAACGCATAGATTCCTGCTTTCGCAGGAATGACATTTTCATGTTATTGGATGTCAAGGTCGAAATCTTTTTGCAAACTCCATTTAGTTTAGTATATAAAAACTAATAAACTTCTGAATGAACAAGATTGGGTTTTTAAAGGGGTTTGACTCCTTCATTGCTAAACCACTAGTGCCGTTAGTCCACAGTTTTGTACGAGGTTACAAGTGGTCGCCATTGAATATACATAACATTAGCGGCCGCAGGGATCGAAAACTGAGCATCCTGTTTATACGACCTGGCGGCATTGGAGACGCCGTGCTCTTATTGCCCTCCATTAACTGCCTAAAGATGGCAATTCCAGAAGCGTCTATTTGTGTGTTGTGCGAAAACAGAAACGCTGGCATTTTTACCCTGACCAAGGCCATAGACCATTTGTATCTGTACGACAAAGGGATTGATCTAATAAAGTGTCTAAGCTCCACATACGATGTCGTAGTGGACACGGAACAGTGGCATCGTCTTTCAGCCATAGTAGCGGCTCTTACCAAGGCGCAAGTCCGATTGGGGTTTGACACAAACAACCGCAGCTTGCTCTTCAGTCATCCAATCCCATACAGGCACGATGAGTATGAAGCAGACAGTTTTGCAAGCCTCATACGACCCCTTACAGAGCAGCCGCTGCACTTTGATCATGATAGACCGTTTATAGAGCCCAGTGTGGCTATCCCTGCAGATTTTTCTATGGCACGGGGTGATCTCGTTGCCATATTTCCAGGGGCCTCTGTAAGAGAGAGAAGGTGGGGTGCACAGAACTACGGTGAGGTGGCCAGCGCCATAAGTGCCCAGGGCTATACGCCAGTCATTGTAGGAGCTAACTCTGACAGGGCTGATGCCGCAGAGATCGTAAGGCGCTGTGGCAAGTGCATCGACCTTACCGGCAAAACGACTCTTATGGAGACTGCCGCAGTGCTGGGGGCATCCAGGCTGCTTATTGGAGCAGACTCTGGTCTCTTGCACGTAGCGGTAGGTGTGGGTACGCCGACGGTCTCGATCTTTGGCGCTGGGCTTGAAAAAAAATGGGCGCCTAGAGGCAAGGCTCACAAGGTATTAAACGCCCGTGTTGATTGCAGCCCTTGCACGCTGTTTGGTTATACTCCTCCCTGTAAAAACAAGATAAAATGTCTAACCGCCATCAGCGTAGACGAGGTAATAGGAGCCGTAGTGTCTGCGCTGGCAGTGAGGTGAATAAGGGTGAGAGAAGAAGGGGGCGCTCCGCCCCCTTAGACCCCCCGCAAGGGGACTCGACCCCTTGACCCCGTAAATGTCAGGTGTGGGTGTAACGTATCTGTCCTTATTTGTCATTCCTGCGAGAGCAGGAATCTATCTCCAAATACTAAGAACAAAGCGTGTCTTTTATTTTTAAAATCTTGTTGATAATGGCCGTTGTTGACATCCCGTTGATGTAAGTGAGGCTGTGAACTTCGTCTACAAGGTCAGAGCCAATGATATCCTCTATCTTCCAATCTCCGCCTTTAACCAACACGTGCGGCTTGAGGGCCTTAATGGTTTCATATGGAGTGTCAGCGTCAAAGATAGTAACGTAGTTGACCATTTCGAGGGCAGAGAGCATCTCAGCCCTTTCTGTCTCAGGGATGATTGGTCTACCAGGCTTTAACCTTCTTACAGAGACGTCTGAATTAATAGCTACGACAAGCACGTTACCAAACGAACTGGCCTGTCTAAGATACCTGACATGTCCAACATGGAGTATATCAAAACAGCCGTTAGTGAAGACAATCCTTTGTCCCAACACCCTCTCTTCTTCAATCACAGCACACAGGGCGTCAAGCGAATAAAATTTATTCTTTGTAATCATCAAGAAAACGTAATACAATAAACAATACAAAGAATTTTGTCAAGATAAACTTTTAGAAGAATGGTTAAAACAGACGCTGCACTAATGTCCTTGCTAGCCCGATCAATAAAAACCCTTGCATTTTTATGTGATTTTTGTTATAACATAGTAATAGATAGGAAGACAGAGTGCTGATAATGCACCTGCCCTGATGGTGATTAGACTAAAAGGCTTTTCCTACAATTTGATTTAAACCGGGAGCTCATGTAAGGGTTGTTAAAGAGCATACCATTTAATTGGCAGCCAGAGAAACCCTTTAGAGCACCCACCTGTAGACACAGGGCCTAAAGCTTTTTAGCCTACACCTCAAGGGCGGGGCACTTAAGTATATATGTGGATGGTATACAATGAAGCGGTAGCAGGATTGGTTCCTTTGGCTGAAAAAGATAGGAGATTGTTTATTTGGAGATTCTATAACGACAGTTATAGTTTAGACATAGAGCTATAGCGTAACGCATGTTAAAAGACATCTAAACGACTTGTATCAGAAGCGTAGTGAAGATGGATCATATGCACTTGCTTATTTGGTTGGATGCCTCATAAAGGTAAGAGGCGATACCAATTTTTGCTCTAAAAGCAATACTAATGTCGTTTGAAATATAATACTGCACAGGGGAATAATACTCTCAAAGAAGATTGTAGATGCTCGATGGAAAACTTTGCTAAATTGAAAACAGGAGGGATTTCAGATATGAACAGTGTCACTTATGTGATAATAGCTGTTTTTGTGGGCGGGGCAATAAGTTTTGGCTTTGCCCTATACTTTAAAGGTGTGTATAGAAGAAAACACCAGGAACTGCTGAAAAAGCAGGCCGATATTATAAGGGATGCTGAAAAAGAAGCTGATAAGATCAAGAAAGATGCCTTGATTGAGGCTAAAGACATAAGATATCAAACAAAGACTGAGTCTGAAAAAGAGATAAAGGAAAAAAGACACGAGATCAATCACGTAGAAAAGAGACTCAGACACAAAGAGGAAATGCTTGATAAAAAGCTTGATCAGTTTGAAAAAAGAGACATGGAGCTTATCAGGAGGGAAAAAGAATACAACCGTAAGGAACAAGCACAGACGGAGCGTGAAAAAGAATATGATAAACTACTACAGATTGAGAAGGAAAAACTAGAAAAACTCTCCGGTATAACCTCAGAGGAGGCCAAAAACCAGCTGCTAAAGAAGGTAGAGGACGAGGTGAGGTTTGAGGCAGGCAAGCTCGTCAAACAGATAGAGCAGGAGGCAAAGGATGAGTCTGAAAAACGTGCAAAACACATAATTGGCCTCGCTATCCAGAGATACGCCGGTGAACACGTCGCTGATGCCACAGTAACTGCCGTCACACTGCCAAACGACGAAATGAAGGGAAGGATCATCGGCAGGGAGGGCAGAAACATTAGAGCGCTTGAAGCAGCCACCGGTGTAGACTTCATCGTGGACGACACACCTGAGGCGGTTACACTGTCAGGTTTTGACCCCGTCAGACGTGAAATAGCCAGGATATCCCTGGAACGCCTGATATCTGATGGTCGGATACACCCAGCCCGCATCGAGGAGATAGTGGAAAAAGTCAGAAAAGAGGTAAACAACGCAATGAGAGAAGAAGGTGAAAAGGCGGTGTTTGACTTAGGGCTTACCGGTGTACACCCAGAGTTTATAAAGCTATTAGGCAGGCTTAAATATAGAACGTCGTATGGTCAAAACGTGCTACAGCACTCAAGAGAGGTGGCCTACTTCTCCGGTATGATGGCCGGAGAGCTTAAGGCAGACATAAAGCTGGCCAAGCGTGCCGGCCTCTTACACGACATCGGCAAGGCGTTGGATCATGAAATAGAGGGCGCTCATCATGAGATAGGGGCAGCATTTGCCAAAAAATGCGGCGAAGACGAGCGTGTTATCAACGCCATGCTCGTTCATCACGGTGATGGCGACCCTATCTGCGTAGAGTCTGCCCTGGTAACGGCTGCTGACGCCCTGTCCGCTGCAAGACCAGGGGTCAGGCGTGAGAGCATCGAGAATTACATCAAGCGCCTTGAAAAACTAGAGGATATTGCTATGTCCTATACCGGTGTTGAAAAATGCTACGCAATACAGGCCGGACGAGAGATACGCATCATAGTCAAACCTGAGGACACCACCGATGATATGTCTTACCTGATATCAAGAGAGATCGCTAAAAAGATCGAGTCAGAGATGACCTATCCCGGTCAAATCAAGATTATGGTCATCAGAGAAACCAGATTCGTTGAATACGCCAGGTAGTATCTATATGAAGATACTCGTTATAGGCGATATTATTGGCAAACCAGGCAGACAGCTTGTCAAGACCATCTTACCTGAGCTTGTAAGCAAGGAGCAGATAGACTTTGTTATCGCAAACGGCGAAAACTCCGCCGGAGGCTTTGGAATAACTGAAAAGACGGCCAACGAGCTTTTTAATTATGGTGTAGACTGCATAACAACCGGCAACCACGTCTGGGATAAAAAAGATATCATCCAATACATATCAAGAAATGAAAGACTGTTGCGTCCACTGAATTATCCTCCTGGCGTACCTGGCTATGGCAGCTATATCTACGTCTTGAAGGACAAGACAAAGGTTGCTGTTATAAATCTTACTGGCAGGGTCTTTATGACATCCGTGGACTGCCCCTTCAGGACAGTACTACCTGAGGTGCAGCGATTGAGTAAGGAAACGAGTGTTATCATAGTAGATATGCACGGAGAGGCCACCTCCGAAAAACTAGCGCTGGGGTATTATCTTGATGGCAAGGTAAGCGCCGTAATAGGCACTCACACCCACGTACAGACAGCAGACGAAAGGATCTTGCCCAAAAAGACTGCATATCTTACAGACGTTGGTATGACGGGACCAATACATTCCATCATAGGTGTTAAGGTAGAACAGATAATAGAGAAGTTCCTTTTACAGATGCCGATGCGGTATGAAGTGGCCGGTGGTGAATGTGTGTTTTCTGCTGCTATCATAGACATTAACAAGGACAACGGCAGAGCCGCTGCCATTAAACGGTTGATGCTGACTGGCTAAATATTTTAAGATAAAGGAGGACTTATGGATGCAAAATTAACATGGGTTGATGCGATGCGTTTTGTAGGGGAGGCATCATCGGGACACGCTATCGTCCTTGACGCCGACCACGAGGTTGGCGGTGAAGATACAGGTATGAGACCGTCGGAGCTGTTGCTGATAGCATTAGGAGGCTGCTCGGCGATGGATATCATATCCATACTCAAGAAAAAGAAGCAGGACGTCAAACACTTTGAGATAAACGTCAGAGGTGATAAGGCCACTACACATCCAAAACGCTTTAACAACATCGTTATTGAATATGTGGTTAAAGGCAAAGATATAGATATAGAAGCCGTTAAAAGGGCAGTTGAGATATCCATGACAAAATACTGCTCTGTAAAGGCCACCATTGAAAACGGTGTACCTATAGAGCATACATATAAGATCATTGATGAATAGATTAGTTATATATATCGCCACGATGGGGCACATGGGATATTCTCCGTTAGCGCCAGCCACGTTAAGCACACTGCCGTGGTTAGTGTTCTTGATGTTGTTTAGACCTTCGTGGCAGATTATTATTGTGCTGATCATAGCTGTCTTCCTGATTGGAACAGCAGCGTTTTATCGTCTAAGACGCAGCGGTGATACAAAAAACTCAGGCCATATTGTAATTGACAAGGCACTGGGTTTTCTCATATCGATCCTTTTCATAGAGCCTGGGTTTGTGATACTGTGTATAGCGTTTGTCCTTATAAGGGCATTTGAGATACTTAAGCCTCCGCCTGTCAATTATGCAAAACGATGGTTTAAAGAGGGTTTTGCCTTTATGTTCGATGACGTAATGGCTGGCCTGTATGTCAACGTGATCCTACAGATAGCAACAGGGATGAGATTTTGAAGATAAGAACCTTTATTGCTATTAACATCTCTGATCCTGTGCGGACAGAGATCGATACTGTCATCACCAAGCTAAGACAGTACGGCAGAGACGTCAAGTGGGTTAAGAAGGAAAACCTGCATTTAACACTAAAATTCCTCGGAGACGTTGCGCCCTCCCGGATACAAACGATTGAGCTTAACCTGCAGAAGATAGCGGCCATGTATAGCCCCTTTAGTGTAACCTTAAGGTCAGTTGGCGGTTTTCCGAGCTTGATAAGACCAAAGGTGCTATGGATAGGCGCGGAAGATGGAGGTAAGTTGAACGAGTTATACAGCGCATTAGATACAGAACTCTATAAAAGCGGTTTTGCCAAAGAGGAAAAGCCATTCTCAGCGCACCTTACCATTGGCAGGGTAAGGGAATCTGGTGATTTGACTAAACTTACAGAAAAAATGACTCTCCTAAAGACAAAGGATTTTGGAATAACCACCATTTCAAGCATGTCTTTAATGAAGAGCGATCTGCTCAAGAGCGGGCCAGTCTACTCTGTTGTAGAGGATTTCCCTCTAAATGGTTAAAAAGGTAAATTTATTTTTATGGTTTCAAGACATGGATTCCCACTTTCGTGGGAATGACAGTAATAGGCGTCTTCCAAGTATGTCATTCCTACGTAAGCAGGAATCCAGAAAACTTAAAAACATAATTACCATGAAATATAAAGAAGATGCGTATTCACTATGATTAGGATTAGTACGATAATAATAAGCCTAACGCTTCTCATTACAACGGTAGTGCAGACCTCGGCCATTGAGATAAAAGGAGTGCAGATACGGGCGTCAGAGGGGCGCAGCGGGTCTATCATAAGCAAACCTG
Source organism: Nitrospirae bacterium MYbinv3 (assembly GCA_002753395.1). Classification (GTDB taxonomy): domain Bacteria; phylum Nitrospirota; class Thermodesulfovibrionia; order Thermodesulfovibrionales; family Magnetobacteriaceae; genus Magnetobacterium. The sequence goes on from PEAB01000082.1 coordinate 11,051, forward strand.
TGGTGTTAACAAAGGCAGCCACAATAATTAGAATTGATGGGCCTAAAGAGGGGTTCTGTATAACCGGCACTGCCACGATCTGCAGCTCGTCAGAGATTATCGGGATGACCCTGGAGCCTGGGACTTACTCCGTATTTCCTAATGTCCCTGAGGGTAAGAACAAAGAAAAGGTGGTTATCTACCTGCGTTAGACTCCTCCTTCCTTCTCACCAAACTCCCTATTTGGGAGTTGCTGGGGAAGATTCCGTAATTGCATTGTGTTATAAAGCCTATGTCGCTGAGGCTATCACCTACGCCTATCGTTAGCTTTGGCCGATACTGCTCTATGAGGTAGTTGACGGCGTTTTTCTTGTTGAGAAAGTTTGGCACCAGTGATATGTTGTTGTCGTTGTGATAAATATTGTAACCATACTCGACTATACCTTGCAGTTCGCTTACGAGTCTTTCGTTGCTTTGCATATAATCACCAACAGAGGTGTTGTTATGTTTTATGGTTACGTAATAATTGTCAACATTATATAGCTTAAAGATCCCGGTCTGTGCTGGAATAACAAATGAGTTGAGCAGCCTGAGCGTCCTTTCATACATCGCTTGGATGGATGGGGTGAGGTCCTGGTAGAGGGATTGTGTGTGCTTGTGCCACTGTTTGTTGTGTAGGCCGTCCGTTGTTATCAAGCCGCTGTAGTAAAGGACGGAGACCTTTATCCGTGGGTGCTGGCTTAAAAACGTCCTGTTGTACTGAGCGGTGTCTCGTGCAGTGATGGGGACTACCAGTATCTGTTCTGAGTTCAAAAAGATATCTAAAAAGAGCCTCTGTGCCTCTGTCATAAATGACGTGCCAGTTGCCGGATATCTCCCCTCTGGGTTTTTTCTAAGTGTCTGAAAAATGGTGTCATCGAGGTCTAAGAAGACCATCGCCTCTTGCGTATCTAACACTTCTGTGTCATCCTCTTACGTTGTATATTCTAGCCCGCTCAACGATGCTTCGGGCCCAGTTTGTGTGTATGGTTTTTTCGTGAAGTCTGTCAAACATCTTGAACACTGCTGGACTTTCAGGCGATAGTATCTTTAACGCGACGGTGTGTTCTTCCTGACTAACCATGTACAGTTCTTCTACAACGTCAACCTGCCAGGGGTGTATAACAGTCTTGCCAAAAAGACCATTGATAAGGTCAAGTTTTACCTCTTCCTGCAGCTTGTCCTTAGTCAGCGGGGAGAAGCACTCCCACACTGGTGCAGTGATATTAAATCCATAGGGCTTGAACGTCAGCACTATGTTGGCTATTACCAGACCAATAGGCATTATCTCGTAGATGGTGTTATGACAGTTCCTCCTCATACCAAGGCTTGACAGGATATCATTGCCTCCAATCCTGATGGCTATAACCCTATCCTTGTAGGGAAGGAGGAAGTCCCTAATCAGTTGCAGCGTCTCTAGGTTAAAGACGTCTCTCTCAAGGATAGGCATATAGTATTTATCGCCTATATCAATAGCAAAATATCTCTCCATATTAGATGAATCGAATTTGGGCAGCACCAGACCATCTATCAACTCTATATATTTAAGGTTAAGCACCCTTTTTAACTCGATGTCGTCGCGCACTCTGATAAATATTAGAGGAACCCGTCTGTGACTGTCCCTGAGACGAAAGAGCATCTGTTGGATGTTGTTGTATGCGGATTGAAGGTTCTCTAATGCGACAGAGTCTTCCGTGTCAAAGATGACGGAGCGCAAGCTCGGGTACTTATCTGCCATCGCAATGTTAGCAAGCTCTGCATGTGTTGCAGGGACATACAGTGATGCGCCTAATTTCAGATACTGAAAACTGCTCATCTCTGGGCTATAATCCCTATTGCGTTGTAAGGCATCTCTGGCATCGCTATTACTCTTGTCCTCCTGTGTGCAGCTAACATGAGGATGTGTGCAACCACAGGATCTAACATAGACTTAACCAAAATCAACTGTGGAATCCGTCGCAACAACACTCGTGTGGTCTCTCCAATACCTGGTTTTATACGATTTATATCGCTTATGTTATATGTAGTCATAACCTTCCTTACAAACTCTTTATTGCGTATAGCCGCTTCTGAGCTGTTGTTACAGAGGAGGGGCATGGGAATGTCATCTATAGGGATTTTTTTTATGGCCTCCATCATGTTATCTACAAACCACAGAGAGAGGTCAGAGTCCCTGAATTCCTCATAGAACAGACAGCCGTGAAAATCAGATGGATCAATGAGTTCTTTGTTTAATATAGAGCGGCTTACAAGGCCTGAGATTGTGGAGTTTAGGATCGAAAATGCAATGAGGTAGTCCTCCGTTGAACAGGCTGCATGAGCAGAGCCGGAGAGATCCGTCAGGACATGCAGATCGGGTGAGATGCGTGTGCCATTTAGGGTGTTAAACCTGTTGATTGCCTGTCTGAGTTCCTCTGATATAGCGCCCTTTCCTGTCCAGCCGTCTACAAAGACCATCTCTTTATCACCCTCTACGGCAAGTATGTACCTGAGGGCGTTTTCGTCTATCCCTCGGTCTCTGATGATAGAGATAGAATAGTGGGCGACGTCGGTGTCAAAGATATCATTGAGCGTTCTTTTTAGCATGACACCAAGGGGTGTACCTGCACGCGCCAGAGATACAAGGACGAATCTGTCTTTGAGGCTTAAGTATTTAGCCAGGGTAAGCACCTCACTCGCCATTCTTTTCCTGTTGTCAATAACCGCTTGGAAAAATATGTCAAGATATCTCTGATCTGGCTGGGATTCCCTTGATATCATCTCGCTATAATGGCGCTCACCAGAGCTGAGTAGTCTCTCCTTTGTTTCTAAGTCTACCATATCCATCTTAATTGGTTTAAGGAGAAAAACTACGTCGTCTCTCAGATAACTACCATGAAATGGCTCAGTGATAAGCGTCATTCCGAGTATTCTAACATATAACATCTTTAAAAAAAAAGAGGGTGACCAGGGCAATCGCATTAGAAAAAACTGTCTGAACCATGATTTAACGGATTAAGAGATTGACAGGATTTAGGTAAAAAACGATATATATCAAGATAAGTCAGGTTTGCAAAAATCTTGTCATTCCCGCGTAAGCGGGAATCCACTCCGTAAGCCCGTCAAGACGCATAGATTCATGCTTTCGCAGGAATGACATTTTCATGTTATTGGATGTCAAGGTCAAAATCTTTTTGAAAACTCCATTTAGTTTGAGCCTCTTGCAAAAAGAAAATAGAAGAACTTTAAAAACATCTACTTTACTACTTTCAAAAGGTCTATTGTGTCTTTATTAACGCAAAAAATACTCAACTTTCTCTTTTATCGAAAAT